>CAIMDR010000476.1 GCA_903839795.1 uncultured Methylococcaceae bacterium
AGGCAGGCTGCGTCGGGTAAAGATATACAAGCTGCGACGATTTTGATCTTTTTTATCCTTTGAAACTTTCCATTGAGTCGCTGCGGCTCCCAAGTTTGCAGGTATGGGCGGGAACACGCTGGGGCCACCGACTTTATCTTCCAAATTGCCTGAGGCTACCAGTAAAGAGTCGCGAATTTCTTCAGCTTCCAAACGTTTGCGAGGGAATACCGCCAACAGTTTGTTTTCAGAATCAGCCTGAACCGCATCTTCACGGTAATCAGAAGATTGACGATAGACGCTGGACAGTAAAATCTCCCGATGTAACTTTTTAATGCTCCAGCCTTCCTTGACGAACTTGGACGCCAGATAATCCAGTAACTCGGGGTTGGTGGGTTTTTGACCCGCTTTACCAAAATCACTAACGGTTTCCACGATGCCGTGTCCAAAGTATTCTTCCCAGACACGATTAACGTAGACGCGTGCCGTTAACGGATTGGTATCGCTGGCGATCCATTTTGCCAAAGCCGTTCTGCGACCTGAAGAAAAGGCAGTGGGTGTAATGACCGGTTTTTCATCGGTAATAGCTTCCGGAAATGCCGGTTGAACTTCTTCAAGCTTACGCTCATGGTCGCCGCCGAAAAATACATAGCTGGGGGGCGAATCGGGATGGCCTAATTCACTGACACCAGAAATAGTCGTTGAACCTGAAGCAGGTTTTAGATCATCCAGTTTTTTCAGTTGCTCAATCAGTTCTTTGTATTCCTGGCTCTTTAGGGCGATGTCCGGCGTGTAATTTTTACTTTCCGGACTCACGCTGGCATCACGAAGGTAAGCGACCAAATCATCTTCGTCTGTCACATTAGCCAAGCGATGATTAACCCAGCGATCCAGTGCATTCCATTGTTCTTTGGGTTTGAAAATGGATTCCCGGCTGTCGGTCAGGTAACGCTCGTTATGATATTTAAGCGCCACTTCCCGATAAGGATCAATAATCGCTTTTTGTTTATCATGAATCTCTTTGGTCGCCGCGTCCCATTTGTCTAATTGTTTTTCGTATTTGACTTCTACAGCGCCTTTCTGTGCAGGGATATTGTCAACTGCACTGGTATTGGCAAAAAATGACTGTAGCGAGAAATAATCTTTCTGACTAATCTTGTCAAATTTATGATTGTGGCACCGTGCGCACTCAACGGTTTGACCCAACATTACTTTACCGACGGTATCGGTCATGTCAGTAGTAATTTGATATTTACGCTGCACCAGGTCGCGTGAGTTGCTGTTGTCCGGAAAACCTGCCAGAAAACCGGTTGCTACCAAGCCTTCCTGTTTATCGGGTAATATCTCGTCACCGGCAATTTGTTCCTGAATGAATTGAGAATAAGGTTTGTCGTGGTTAAACGCGTTGATTACATAGTCACGGTAACGCCAGAAGTTGGGTCGGGTATCATCATTCTGAAAACCGGTGCTGTCTGCATAACGGGCTAAATCCAGCCAACGACGTGCCTGACGCTCTCCGTATTTGGTCGATGCCAACAAACGATCCGCGAGCTTTTCATAAGCATCCGGTGCGGTGTCATTGACAAAGGTGGCAACGTCTTCTGGCGAGGGAATAACTCCCCAAACATCCAGCGTGGCACGGCGTATAAAGGCCGCCCGATCTGCATCAGCCGAAGGTGCCAGTCCTTTTGCTTCTAAAGGTGCCAAGATAAAGGCATCAATGGGCGTGCGCACCCATCCTTTATTATTAACGACGGGTTGGTCGGGCGTTTTAACCGGTTGGTAAGACCACAGTTTAGATTTGCCGGTTTGTGGCGCTTGAGCATCAGCTACTACGGGTGGTGTGTCTGTTGCTATCGAGGCCGATTGACCGGTTTGCGGTACTTGCGTAGCGGGTGGTGCTATTACTTCTGGAGTCGTTGCGGCTGCCGGTTTGCTTTCAGCGACGGGCGTTGCAGCCGGAGCTGGTGTTGGCACGGCGGCGGGTGTTGATGGTGAACCAATCACACCGACGGGGCTGTTAAATAAGTCCGGCTGTGGTTTTGCGCCGATGACACCGACGGGGTTATTAAATAAATCCGCTGCTGCCAAGGTTTCTCCAGCTATTGCGCCGGTAAGTCCCCACAAAATTGCGAGATATAGTTTCTTTTTGTTCATTGACGTACTCCAAAAATTAAAGCGTTCGAAACCTTTGTTATTACCGCTGTATTAAAATTAGTGCTTGTGTTTATCGGCAGGTGCTTTGGTCTTGGGTGCCGGTATCGCTACTTTAGTTAATGTACCGCCCTCGGCTTCGTAGTATTGAGCGCCAACATAACCTGCCACTTTGTAGCCCTTGCCTGTTAACAGATCAGCCGACTTGCCGGAGCGTCCGGAATGATTGGATACAGTGACAATCGTTCTTTCTTTAGGGATTAAATCCAGGCTTTTTTCCAGTTGGTCAGCCTGAATGCTCAGGTAAACAGGAAAGCCGCCGATTGAACTGACTTCATCGGGACGACGTAAATCTATGATGAGCAACTGATCGGGTTTTGCCAGCAGCGCATCAAGGTCGGCGCGGTGAAGTTGTAATGACGTGGGTTTATAAGCTTCGGCAGCAGCGACTGGTGCCTCTACTTTTTTAGCACTTTTAGTCGCTCCAAAGGCGATAGGTGCAGCAAATATCAATAATAGCAGCAGTAATTTAGAAGGTTTTTTCATGGCTTGTTCTCTAGGTTAATTATTAAAGCGCACAGCGGGTGCGTAATTACAATGCATTCACTTGTAGTAAAGCAGCTATCGTGCCAATACGCTTAAGATGTAGAAATGGTTGTTATAGTTAATATAACAATATGATTTTTAATAAAAAAATATTTTTTATTTGGGCTACATAAAAGCTCTTTGTTTAATATTTCGTGTAGAACCAAAATTAGTTTGCTGAAAAAACAGCAGACCAGCATCAGGCAGTGTCTCTAAATAAACAGATAGTCTCCAATATCATTTTAAGTTAAGCCGTTCGCTGAGCGGAGTCGAAGCGATTTTGCCGACTTCAGCTCGGCTCAGTCAACGGTTTATCTTGCCATGAGATAGGTAGAGGGTGCGCATCGCGCACCTAAAATTGCAGTCACTAAACGGGTTTATTTGTACTAGGCGTCGGCCGGAATAAGACCACCCAAGCGTAGCGCGCGGTGGTGTTTCCGGCATATCGTACAGAGTGCC
>CAIMDR010000477.1 GCA_903839795.1 uncultured Methylococcaceae bacterium
CGATTTGACTAAAAAATGATCAAGATTCACAGCATTACCAATAAGTCAAATTTACAACCTTTTGATTTACAAGAATTTCCATAATGAGAATTGCTGTTTGTCCTTTGCCTTTGGCCTCCCTATAAGAAAATATGAATACAGACAAACAATTTATCCCTTTAAACATTGCCATCTTGGTGGTTTCCGATACGCGCACCGATGCCGATGACACGTCAGGTAAAACCTTGGTAGAGCGTGCAACGGAAGCCGGACATCAGGTGATTGAAAAAAAAATAGTGCCTGATAATATTTATCAAATCCGGGCTGTTATCTCAAACTGGATTGCCGCAGATAACATTAATGTGGTGATAAGCACCGGCGGTACCGGCGTAACCGGTCGGGACGGAACGCCGGAAGCCGTGGCACCTTTACTGGATAAAGTGCTGGATGGTTTTGGCGAAACCTTCAGAATGCTGTCTTATCAGGACATTAAAACGTCAACCATCCAGTCCAGGGCACTTGCCGGAGTCGCTAATGCAACCTATCTGTTTTGCCTGCCCGGCTCATCGGGTGCCTGTCGCACTGCCTGGGATGCGTTAATTAAAGAACAACTGGATCACCGCACCCGACCGTGCAATCTGGTTCAGCTCATGCCCAGACTACTGGAAAAATAATATGCAATCCTGTTTTTTATTTCTGGGTGCGCTCAGCGCACTCATCGGCGTTGGCATGGGTGCCTTTGGCGCTCATGGTTTAAAAGCCGTCTTAAGTCCCGAACTGTTAACCGTCTATCAAACCGGTGTCACCTATCAAATGTGGCATGCGTTAGGTCTGATAGCTATTGCATTCATGCGCCAGCAAGTCCCCGAATCCAGATTACTGGGCTGGGCAGGCTGGCTAATGTTTATTGGCATACTCGTATTTTCCGGTAGTTTATATCTACTGGCACTACTCGATTTAAAATGGTTAGGCATGATTACGCCTTTTGGCGGCGTCAGTTTTATCACAGCCTGGTTATTAATCGCTATTTTTGCAGCAAAAAAACCACATCACAACAGGTATTCACATGCGCGACGCTAATCCCCAAACCATTTATTTAAAAGACTACACCGTACCTGACTATCTGATTCATAATGTCGATTTAAATTTTGACCTGGCTGAAGACAACACACGCGTGGTCTCACGACTGACCTTAAGCCGTAATCCTGCCAGTCAAACCGGTGATGCCGCCTTGATTTTGGCGGGCGAAAACTTGAGCCTAATCAGCGTGATTTTGAATGACGACCAGCAATTAACCGATCAACACTACCTGCAAACTCCGGATTCGTTAATTATTCATGAAGTGCCGCAGCACCGGAGTTTTGTGCTGACCATCGAAAACACCATTAACCCGAAAGCCAACACAGCCCTGGAAGGCTTGTATCTATCCAACGGCATGTTGTGTACCCAGTGCGAAGCGGAAGGGTTTAGAAAAATCACTTATTTTCTCGATAGACCCGATGTAATGGCGCAATTTACCACGACTCTGACGGGTGACAAAGACCGCTATCCGGTTTTATTGTCCAACGGTAACAAAATCGCGCAAGGTGAGTTAGCGGATAATCGCCATTGGGTAACGTGGGAAGACCCGTTTAACAAACCGTGTTATTTGTTTGCACTGGTTGCAGGCCAACTGGACTGCATTGAAGACAGCTTTACCACACTGTCCGACCGTACTATCAACTTGCAGATTTTTGTTGAAAAGCACGATCTGGATAAATGCACCCATGCCATGCAATCGCTTAAAAATGCCATGCTTTGGGATGAACAAGTTTATGGTCGTGAATACGATCTGGATTTATACATGATTGTTGCCGTCGGTCATTTTAATATGGGCGCGATGGAGAACAAAGGCCTTAACGTTTTTAACACCAAGTTTGTACTGGCGCGACCTGATACTGCGACTGACTCTGATTATGAGCATATTGAAGGCGTTATCGCCCATGAATATTTCCATAACTGGACAGGCAATCGCATTACCTGTCGGGACTGGTTTCAGCTCAGTTTGAAGGAAGGTTTTACGGTATTTCGCGATCAGGAATTTACCGGTGACCGCACGTCCAAAGCGGTAAAACGTATTGAAGATGTTATCAATTTACGCACCCGTCAGTTTGCCGAAGATGCCGGCCCCTTGGCGCATCCGATACGACCGAATGCTTACATAGAAATCAACAATTTTTACACTTTAACCGTATACGAAAAAGGCGCCGAAGTCGTCCGCATGATTCATACCTTGCTGGGCGCTGAAGGCTTTCGTAAAGGCAGCGACTTGTATTTTGAGCGCCATGATGGGCAGGCCGTCACCTGTGATGATTTTGTTAAGGCGATGGAAGCAGCCAATGCCTTTGATTTAAGCCAATTCCGTCGTTGGTATGAGCAGGCAGGAACGCCGGTATTAACCGTTCGGCAAGCTTACGACCCGGATGCGCAAACTCTGACGTTAACCCTTAATCAGCATTGCCCTTCAACCCCTGGACAAGCCGTTAAGGAACCGCTGCACATTCCGGTTACGGTAGGTTTAATCAACAAAGACGGTTCTATAGCAGCGTGTAAATTGCAACACGGCACGACCGATGAAGTGATTTTACAACTGACCCAAGCCGAGCAAAGTTTTACCTTTGAGGATTTAAAAGAACAACCTGTCGTATCACTATTAAGGGGTTTTTCCGCACCCGTTAAGTTGGTTATGACGCGTAGCCTTGAAGAACTGGCGTTTTTGTTAAGCTATGACCGTGATACCTTTAATCGCTGGGAAGCGGGACAGCAACTGGCCGGACAAATTATCGCAGGACTGATCGCTGACGTACAAAACGACCGACCGTTGCAGCTAAACCCGATAATTATTGCCGCGTTTAAGCAAGTCATTGAACAATCATGGGATGACTTGTCGTATTTTTCCTTATTATTAAGCCTGCCCTCAGAAACTTATCTGGCCGAGCAAATGCAGGTTGTCGATGTAGTAGCCGTTCATACCGCTCGCGAGTTTGTTTTGCTAACGCTGGCCGAACAACTACAAGCGCAGTTTAAATCCCTGTATCTGGAAAATCATCGGGAAGAATCAGGATTATTTGACGCCGGAGCTATTGGCCGCAGACGTATCAAAAATACCTGCCTGGCTTATTTAGGCCGACTTGGGCA
>CAIMDR010000478.1 GCA_903839795.1 uncultured Methylococcaceae bacterium
AACAAGCGCGGTACGCTCCAGAAATGCTGCCCCAAGTTGCACATTTGGTCTTTTGGTGCGTGCCAGTCTTTTACTTTCATTGCCACTCCATGCCGGAATGACGGGCTTTATGATATTTGTGTATAACGACGATCGCCAGAGCGTGGGAGCGATAGGATGGGAGTTATTTTTGCGTGTTGATAGCCATTTCTGTTTTATGCAGTAACGCCAATTTGGATATATTCAAAGCCCATGGCTTCCATTCGTTGTTGTTTAAACTGGTTGCGGCCATCAAAAAACAAGGGAGTTTTGAGCAGCTTTTTTATTTCATCAAAATCAGGGCTTCTAAATTCTTGCCATTCAGTTATTAATAACATGGCATCTGCATTTTTTAGGGCTTCGTATTTGCTGTCAACATAACTGACGTTGTCATTGCCTTTTAGGTAAAAGCTTTCTGCTTCGTGCCGTGCTTTGGGGTCGTAAGCGACTACTTTTGCGCCGTGTGCGGTTAGGATATTGATAATGGTAATGGCGGCGGCGGCTCGCATGTCATCGGTTTCGGGTTTAAAGGCCAGCCCCCAGACGGCAAGAGTTTTTCCGGTTAAGTCTGTACCCAAGCGTTGGATAACTTTTTGAGCCAGTACGGATTTTTGATCGGTATTAACGGCTTCGACCGCTTCTAGTAATCGGGGGCTATAACCGTTGTTTTTGGCGGTTTTAACCAAGGCTTGTACGTCTTTAGGGAAGCAACTGCCTCCGTAACCGCAGCCTGGATAGATAAAGCTGTAACCGATGCGGCTATCAGAGCCAATGCCGTGTCTGACCTGATTGACATCAGCGCCGACTTGTTCACAGATATTGGCGATTTCATTCATGAATGAAATCTTGGTGGCCAGCATGGCATTGGCGGCATACTTGGTCATTTCTGCGCTTTTAATGTCCATGCCGATAAATCGGTCATTTTTGGTCATGAACGGGGTATAAAGTTCATGCATGATGTCCATGGCGTTGGCGTTATCGGCACCAATTACCACCCGGTTTGGCTTCATAAAGTCATCGATGGCCGCACCTTCTTTAAGAAACTCGGGGTTTGATACGACATCAAACGTTAGTTTGCTGGCACGTTGATTGAGTTCGGCTTGAATGGTTGCGCGTACTTTTTCAGCGGTACCCACCGGTACGGTTGATTTATCAACGACAACAAGGTGGCTTTGCATGTGTTGGCCAATACTTTTTGCAACCGCCAAGATGTATTGCAGGTCGGCACTGCCGTCTTCACCCATGGGTGTGCCAACGGCAATAAATACGATTGCGGATTCTGCGATGGCTTTTTGGCTGTCGGTAGTAAAATTTAAGGTGTTTATTTTCAGGTTTTCCTGGATCATTTCTTCCAGGCCGGGTTCATAAATAGGCACAATACCTTGCTGTAGCTTGGCTATTTTGCTTTCGTCAATATCTACACAAGTGACGTTATTACCCATTTGGGCAAAACAGGCACCACTCACCAGGCCAACATAGCCACTACCGATTACACTGATTTTCATGTGATTATTTATAAGTTGATTAATGTTTAGATGGGGTTGATTTTTATTGGTTTTAAAAAAACCGGTTTATCTACGAAAAAAAGTGTAAGTATTCACCTCCCCCTTTGAAAAAGGGGGATTGAGGGGGATTTATTTAATAAATCTCCCCTAACCCCTCTTTTTCAAAGAGGGGGACTGAATAGTTACAAAAAAGTAGTTTGAATTTGCCGTCTGGCGTGCAGGTTTTGCATAGTGTATCATTTTTTAAAACGTGAGTGATTGGGGAGTGCTCATAAAATAATGTGGGCTTCTCCCTGTCGGAATTGGTAATGTGCCTACAATGGAGGTCAGGCTTTGCCTGACCTCCACGAGTTGCATAAACTCCCAAACTCCGGCAGGCAATTGTGGGCTGCCTGCTTAAGGCGGGACAGTTTAAGGTTAAACCGTTCGCTGAGCGGAGTCGAAATGGAATTGACGCAGGATATTAAAATGACAGGTTAGAATTTTGACTCCGATAGTTACAGGTCTTATTATTAGCTGAAAACGCCCAAGCCGTCATCCCGG
>CAIMDR010000479.1 GCA_903839795.1 uncultured Methylococcaceae bacterium
GATTTATCTAATAAAATCTCCCCTAACCCCTCTTTTTCAAAGAGGGGGACTGAATAATTACCTTTTGTTACGAGTTACCCAATATTCCCTGTTTAACACCGTCTTTTTTCATCATCAGGCGAATGCCCCGCACGGCTTGACGGGTTCGGTGTTCATTCTCGATTAAACCAAACCGGACATGATCGTCTCCGTACTGACCAAAACCAATACCTGGGGAAACCGCCACTTTTGCTTCTGCCAGTAATTTTTTACAAAACTCTAACGACCCCATGGACTGATAAGCTTCCGGTATTTTTGCCCAGACAAACATGGTAGCTTTGGGTTTTTGAACAGGCCAACCGGCCGCATTTAAACCCTCGCATAGCACATCGCGTCTTTTTCTATAGATCTCGGCAATTTCCTTGACACAGTCTTGCGGGCCTTCCAGGGCAGCAATGGCAGCAATTTGAATCGGCGTAAACGTGCCATAATCCAGATAAGATTTAATCTTGGCCAACGCGGCAACCAGCTCTTTGTTACCACACATAAAACCCACGCGCCAACCGGGCATGTTATAACTTTTAGACATGGAGAAAAATTCTACGGCAATGTCTTTCGCGCCTTCAACCTGAAGAATGGAGGGCGCTACGTAACCGTCAAAAACAATATCCGCATAGGCAATATCCTGTACAACCCAGATGTTATGTTCTTTAGCCACGGCGATAATTTTTTCAAAAAAATCCAGCTCCACACATTCAGTGGTAGGATTTCCCGGAAAATTAAGAATTAACATTTTGGGTTTAGGCCATGAATCAACAATGGCTTTTTGCAATTCTTCAAAAAAATCGCCACCCGGAATCATCGGCACATGCCGCAAATCGGCGCCAGCAATTACCACACCATAAGGATGTATGGGATAAGCAGGGTTAGGAACCAACACAACATCGCCCGGCCCCAGTGTTGCCAACGCCAAATGCGCCAAACCTTCTTTGGAACCAATGGTAACAATCGCTTCGGTTTCCGGATCCAGATCGACATCAAAACGGGTTTTATACCAGTTACAGATTGCTTTTCTTAAACGGGGAATCCCTTTGGACACGGAGTAACGATGCGTATCGGTTCGCAGCGTGGCTTCAACCATTTTATCAACGATATGTTTAGGCGTTGGCTGGTCGGGATTGCCCATGCCAAAATCAATAATATCCTCTCCCGCAGCACGAGCCTTGGCTTTCAACTCGTTAACAATGTTAAAAACGTAGGGGGGTAAACGACTTATTCTATGAAATTCTTTCATTTAAAGCTCTTGAGTAACCCAAGTATGAGTAAGATTAAAAAAATATAGCTTCCCGGTAAATCTTTAACGGCTTAAAAACCCTTGGATTTAAATGCTGCCTATAAGAGAAGTTACAAAAAAACGTTCTAAATTACTGGTGTTAACGCCTTCTGTCAAATAATAGCGCGTATTTGACAGCGTAACGGCTTACTTTAAGGAACACTTAACTACTTATGCCCCCTCACCCCAACCCTCTCCCGGAAGGAGAGGGAGCAAGATGACTAAGTTATTTCATGCGTATTCCTTAGCCTAACAATCGCCCTACAATAATACACGCTCTATGCCACCACTTCCCGCTTGCTTGATATAGTTTTTCATCCAGTTTTTACCCAATACATGGCGGGCAATTTCCACGACAATGTAATCCA
>CAIMDR010000480.1 GCA_903839795.1 uncultured Methylococcaceae bacterium
ATGCGGCTATGACCTTAAAAGCCGGTTGCGGCATAGGCTATGAATTCTCGACCTTGCGGCCGAAAGGCGCACATGTGCAGGGTTCTGGCAGTTCCACAAGCGGGCCACTGCCCTTCATGGATATCTTTGATGCTATGTGTAAAACCGTTTCATCGGCAGGTGGCCGACGTGGCGCGCAAATGGCAACGTTTGATATCGGACATCCAGACATTGAAGATTATATCAAGTCAAAGCGTGAAGATGGCCGATATCGTCAATTCAATCTGTCGTGCCTGATAACCGATGAATTTATGCACGCTGTAAAATCTAAAAAAGCATGGCCTCTGCAATTCGCTGGTAAGGTTTATAAAACAGTGCAGGCGGTCGAGTTATGGGATTTGATTATGAAGTCAACCTACGACTTTGCAGAACCTGGCGTGATTTTTATCGATCAAATGAATCGAATGAATAACCTTTATTGGTGTGAGAATATCCGCGCAACTAACCCGTGCGGCGAACAACCATTGCCACCGCATGGCGCGTGCCTGCTGGGTTCAATTGATCTAACTAAGTTTGTCCGCAATGCTTTCAAAGAAAATGCTGATTTTGATTGTAATAAATACAATGAGGTGGTGTATATTTTTACCCGTATGCTAGATAATGTGGTAGAAATTGCCGGCTTGCCGTTGCAGGAGCAACAACATGAGCTTGAAAGTAAACGCCGGCATGGTATGGGGATCACGGGGCTTGGGTCTGCTTTGGTTATGCTAGGTAAAAAATACGGGAGTAAGGAAGCTGTAAAATTTACTGAGGATGTTTGTAGAGCAATGGTAGTTGTCGGTTTCTGGCACGGTACTGAGTTGGCTAAAGAAAAGGGATGCGCGCCAATTCTTAAAGACAAAGAGAATCGACAGAAGTTTGTTAAATCTGCTTATATGCAGCAAATGCCGAAAGATATTATTGATTGTATTATAGAACTAGGTTGTCGCTTTACCCATCATACCAGCATTGCCCCGACTGGTACCATCTCCTTATCGTTCGGTAATAATTGCAGCAACGGTATTGAACCAAGTTTTGCGCATAAATACTCGCGCAACATCATCCGTGAGGGTAAGAAAACCAAGGAAAAAGTTGTTGTGCTATCGGCTGAGTTGCTGGCTTATCGGGAATTGATCAATAAAAATGCAGACCCAGAGCAAACAGATTCATTGCCGGAGGCTTTCGTCAATGCGGATCAAATTGATCCGATTGCGCATATCGATATGCAGGCTGCGGCGCAAAGATGGGTTGATTCTTCCATCTCTAAGACGATCAATATCCCAACAGATTACCCGTTTAATGATTTTAAGAATCTTTATATGTATGCTTATGAAAAAGGTTGCAAGGGATGTACTACGTTCCGCTTTAACCCGTCCGCGTTTCAAGGCGTGTTAGTGAAAGAGGATGATTTGGCTAAAACCACATACCAATTCACGTTGGAAGATGGCACAACGGTATATATAAAAGGGAATGAGATCGTGGAATACGACGGTGAAACACATACCGCTGCCAACCTCTATGATGCTTTGAAGGAAGGGTATTATGACCGTCTATAACATCTTAAACCAAGCAGAAATTCAAAGCATGAAAGGCCATTTATATATGCAACCACATACCATTGATATTGTCATAAGTCGCAGTCATTTCGGCTTTAAGCTGCAACCGTCCACTATAGAAGCATACTGCAAACAGAAGGCTATTCCTGGCCCTGGTAATGTAGAACACTGCCTAAACATAAACGATATTAAACGTGATGATCCGTTGCTTGTTACGCTAGTACGCACAATGGAAAAGGATAACGAATCTTTGAAGGTGGTGACAATACCCGCCGATATCGATTGGAAAATAAATGATTACGACGGCATGGAATGGGTAGAGGAATCACATAGAGTATGGAGATAACACACAAAATAACGGGGTGGTCTATCATGCCCACCAAAGAAGTACCACCAGCGGTTGAAACAGTAGCTACCCTAGTACCGCTTAAGCTGCTGCAACCGCGCCCTAAAGAACTGCCAGGTATTACGTACAAGATCACACCTACGGATCAAGCGAGTCTGTACATTACGATTAACGATCATGTTATTGATGGTATCCGCAAGCCGTTTGAAATTTTCATCAATTCAAAAAATATAGAAAATTACGCATGGGTTGTTGCTTTAACTCGGGTGGTCTCTGCGATTTTCAGGCAAGGCATTGATCTGACTTTCCTAGTCGAGGAATTAAGCAGCGTGTTTGATCCACGCGGTGGCTACTGGCTACCTGGTGGTAAATATCATGCCTCGCTTGTGTCAGAAATCGGTTCATGTATTGAGCATCACTTGATTGCGATTGGATTGATTAAAGTCGACACAACCGCAGTGCTTAGAAATAAGCTCATTGATAAGGTTGCTATTATTTGTCGTAAGTGTCAGCAAAAAGCAGTGGTGGTATCGGGCGGTTGTGAGACGTGTACGGCTTGTGGATACAGTAAATGCGAGTAACAGATAATCACCGCGTGCAGGATAACTTAACCGTGTCTCGCTAGTGTCTTGCCACTGGATATAACATCACCGTGATACCGGAATTTAGCACTCATATGAGTGCTTTTTTTTGCCTGCTATAATATCTTGATGGTACATCAACATTCTTGACTCCGAGGCAACTTTGTTGCATATTGTCACACTAGCGTTATAAACAAGCAATAAAAAAAATGTATTATTTTTTATTTTCTTCTTGCTTATCCTGAAAGAATTTCGTATACTATAGTTAATGAGTAGGAAGGAAATGGTTTCCGACCAACCAAACTGGGGAGAATGAAGATGAGTAAATTTTATATTGAAAAACAAGATGGTAAACCAACAATTTTTGAGATTTCTGATGAAGGATACAATCATCTTGTCAG
>CAIMDR010000481.1 GCA_903839795.1 uncultured Methylococcaceae bacterium
CCAACTGCCTTTAAGATAGGCAGTCAATCGTGAAAAGGTCGGGAAAAAGGTCGAGAATCGGGAATGTGTCGAACCCATGAAGCCCCATAAAATGCGAAAAACCAGCAGACCTAAAATAAAAATGCCTAGTCGACCATGCCAATCAATGAGAGCGCCGCCGATTGTGGCAGTGATATAAGACGCTGCCACGGAAACGGCGAGTAGCCAATGAAACAGCCGATGTGGCAAGTCCCAAATATGAATAGTAACTTTCATTTTAATGATCCTTTTTAACTGGCGTACTTAACTGAACAGCCGTACGGTTTGGTGTTGGCTTTGGCTATTTTTTTGCCGGCGGCAAGATCGGCCAAGGCGGCACTGATGTAATTTTCGGCTTTGGCAATATCAGATTGATCAGCAGAAGGAATACTGTCTATGCCACCTTTGTAAACCAATACGCCTTGCGGATCGATAATAAAAAACTGGGGCGTATTAGTCGCGCCATAAAGCTTGCCGATTGAACCGTCACTATCCAAAATGGTATTGGTCGGCGTTGCGCCACGATGCGCATTTAGTTTTTGGGCAATCTCGCCGGTTACATTGCCTTCTTTGCCGGGTGCCGAGGTAATCACTTGCAGCCAGACAATACCTTTGGCAACGGCGTCTTTTTGTAAAGCTGGTATGTTGCCGCTTTCATAGTGTTTTACGACGAACGGGCATTCATGGTTAGTCCATTCCAAGACCACGGTTTTTCCGTGTAAATCGGCCAATTTAATAGTGCTGCCGTCAGCGGCGGCTCCCGAAAATAAAGGTGCCGGTTTGTCTATTACAGATTCGGCGAAGACGGCTGTGGAGGTAAAAGCGAACGCCAGGCTTAATAAGGCCACTGGATAAAATCGATGTAAGAACATATAAACTCCGTAATAATTATAAAAGGGATGGCAAGAACCGTGATGAGTCGTTTTTGATGGCTAGGCAGCATAAATTCGACCGTTAATAAATTGTCGTACATTCAACGATCCCGTTATAAACTGAAAACGAGACCTCCAAAAATATTAAAAAAGCAGAAAGCCAATCCATCGTATTTCTGCCAAAACTGATCCCTCATTGGCGAACAGGTAACTGACCGGGGCAACGCTTACAGGTTTTATCGATTTCCTAAAGGAACTTGATCACATCGACTCACCTGTTGACGTTACCTTTGTCAGTTTATTCGTTTCCTGATAAGAAGATAACCAATCCATGGATACCTTCTTAATTTTGTAATTATCCGGTAAATGCCGGTCTCGATCATAGAACACGGATGACACTGATGGGACCGATTTCAACGGATTTTCTTTTAGTCAAAAAAATAGATAATATTTTTGTTGATATGAAAAAACGTTTCTTACCCCGTGCTAATCAGTCAAATCCGTGTCCTATCGTTCCCACGCTCCGGCGTCACTGCCCACAGTTAAGCATTGTAGGAGCGGGCCATGCCCGCGATGAAGAAGCTAAAACTAAGCATTGCAGCCAAAATATCGCGGGCATGGCCCGCTCCTACGGTGTTATTGTGGCAGTGACGCTCCGGCGTGAGAATGCCAACAGTGACGCTTTTCAAAATTAAAGTTGCCTAATTTATTTCATGCTCATTCCTAAAGCGCTGTTTCTACCAGAAGTGAGGGAGCAACGGCTTTTGTTACCATTTCGGGTGTCAATATTTGGGGCAGCACAACCGGCTTCTTTAAATGACTTGAGTCAGCCGGATAAAAGACGTAAAGGGGAACGCCGCTACGCCCGAATTCGGCCAGAATTTTGGTTATTTCAGCATCACGGTTAGTCCAGTCGCCTTTTAGATAAGTGACGCCGCCTTGTTTAAAGGCATCAAGAACCGAGTCCTGGCTCAACGCCACTTTTTCATTGACCAAACAACTAATGCACCACGCTGCCGTCAAGTTAAGAAATACCGGTTTCCCTTCGCTGCGTAATTCATTTAAACGCTCTGCCGAGTAAGCTTCCGAGTTGCTTGAAAATTTAATGTTTACCGAGGGCGATGCCGGTGCGGATTCTATGCCAAAATAACTCCCGACCAACGCGAACCACAGCGAGAATCCGGCAACACCGGCACCGCTTAATTGCGCGGATCTTCCGGCAGTTTTGGACGCTTCGTAGAGCCAGGCGGCAAACGCGATGATAACCATCCCGCCCAGCGCGACCGCGACGGCATTGACACCGGCTTGTTGTGCCAATACCCAGACCAGCCAAACAGCCGCTGCGTACATGGGAAAAGCCAGTCCCTGCTTTAACCTATCCATCCACACACCGGGTTTAGGCAGGCGTCGTTGTAAAGAGGGCCATTGGCTTAACAGTAAATAAGGCAATGCCAGACCCAAGCCCAAAGATAAAAATACGGATAACAGGGCGACTGGCGGTTGGGTTAAAGCAAAGCCCAGTGCGGCACCCATAAACGGTGCGGTGCAAGGTGTTGCAACAATGGTTGCCAAGACACCGGTAAAGAAACTGCCGCTGTAACCGGTGCGTTCAGCCAGTGAGGAGCCGATTCCCATGACCGAACCACCGATTGAAAAGACACCCGACAAACTGAGTCCGACCGCAAACATCAAATAGGCAACCGCCAGTACAAACAGCGGCGATTGAAATTGAAAGCCCCAGCCGATTTCTGCGCCACCGGCTTTTAGTGCGATCAGGACGCCTCCAAGCAAGGCAAAGCTTACGAGTATGCCCAGTGTGTAGGCCAATCCATGCAGCCGGTTTTGCCGGGGCGCTTGGTGCGCATGTTTTATTAATGCCAGCGCCTTAATAGACAGTACCGGAAAAACACAGGGCATCAGGTTTAATATCACGCCGCCCAAGAAGGCCAACAGTAACGCGGAGGCCAGCACCAAGTCGGTTTTTTTGGCAGTAATCGTGGCGATATTGGCAACAGCCATTCCTGCAACGTTGACATGATAGCCCCGCGTAACCTCGCCATTGCCAGTCTCTTCGGTAACGGTCAAAACGCCCGTCAGTTTCTCGTCCTGAGATAACGGTGCGTCTCCCGGTTTTAGTTGTAGCTCTATGGTATCGCCATTCAGTTCCCAAGACTGTTCGGCGCTATGCACGACATTGCCCCATTTGGCAGGATAAAACCAAATATTTTTAATAGCGGTGGACTGAAATTTGGCATCAGTTATTTGCAGTGATAAGGCTGTTTCGCTATGCGTTAAGCTGACCGGCCAAGGGCTTGGCAGCGGCAAGCTGGCAAGCGCCGTTTTGATCAGTGGATTGCCGTTCCCGGCTGGGGTGCCGGGTGAGACAATCGGCAAAACCAGCGTCAGATCAACTTTTTGGGGAATGCATATTTCTTCACAGACCAGCCATTTTACTTTGGCATTAACCGGAAACTGAGCGCCGATAATGCTGTCAAGTGGCACTTTAATGCTTGAAATCAAAGTGACTTCATTTTCATAACCGTAATTGGTTACCGGCCCTAAAATAATTCGGATGGGCGTTGGCCATTGAATGTCGCCGACGGTTGAGCCACCGGGAAGTGCGTAATCAATAGTGGTCGGTAAGCCGGAGTCACCAGGGTTTATCCAATAGGTGTGCCAATGAGGAATAATGCGTTGATGTACACCGACCAGAATTTCGTCACCGGGATGCACGGCATCGACAGACGCAATCAGCTCTGCTTTGACTTGGTCGGTTGCCGCTTCAAATGAAGTCGCCTGCGCTTTTCCGCAAAGCAGTGTAACCAAAACAAACGCAATAGTCAGTGGACGAAATTCAAGCATAAAACCCCTAAAATTATCAGTAATAAGCCGTTGGTGTAGCGTACCCGTTACTACGAAAAAACGCTGGCCTAGCTACGCAATTGCTGGTTAAAAAAAGCAATCGTGCGTTGCCAGGCCAATTTTGCCGCCGCCTCGTCAAAACGCGGCGTGGTGTCGTTGTTAAAGCCGTGTTGTACGCCCGGATAAACGTAAGCTTGGTAGTTAATACTGTTGGCTTTTAGTGCGGCCTCGTAAGCTGGCCAACCGGCATTGATGCGTTCATCTTCGCCTGCATAATGCAGCAACAAAGGCGCTTTTATTTTTGCGGTGTCTTCTGCATTGGGTTGACTGCCATAAAAAGGCACGCCAGCCGCCAGACCAGGAATCTGTGTTGCCAGGAAATTAACAATACCGCCGCCGTAACAAAAACCTACCGCACCGACTTTACCGTTGCCTTCCGGCAGATTTTTCAAGACGCCAACAGCGGTGATAAAATCGGTATGTGTTTTGGTTTGATCCAGTCCTTTAAAAAGCTCACGCGCCTTGTCTTCATTACCTGGATAGCCGCCTAACGGAAACAAGGCGTCCGGTGCAAAAGCGATAAAATTATCAAGCGCAATGCGCCTTGCGATATCTTCGATATGCGGATTAAGCCCACGGTTTTCATGCACGACCAACACAGTCGGCAATTTCCCTTTAAATTTCGCAGGCTGAACCAAGTACCCTCGAATCTTGCCGTAACCGACAGGCGAGGGATATTCAACATATTTTGCCGAAATACGTGGATCATCAAGTCCTATTTGCTGCGCTTGAGCAAAGTTTGGACTTAATGCTTCAAGTAATCCTTCGGCAGTTAGACCCAGCACCGTAAATTTTGCGGCTGAAGCCAAAAAGCCCCGGCGTGATAAGTGGCCGTGGACATAACTGTCAAATAGTTTCAGAACTTCCGGTTCAAAGTCTTTCGCTGTTTTACGTGCCATAGGTTTTCCTTGGAGATTGATTATTTACGGATATTACAAATTAAAGTATCTGTGTCGGGTTACAGCTAGCGCCTAACCCGACTGAACTATTATTTCGCGCGACCTTTAAACCCTTGCGCAAGCAGAGGAATCTTGTAAGCTGCGCCGCGTCCTACGGCATAAAGCGTTTTCTTGTCTGCACCGGCAAAAGCCAGATTTTGTGGTTTTTTGGGTAGCGGAATAACGCCCAGTGCTTCGCCCTTGTCAGTAAACACTTCAACTCCGGAATTTGATGCGACATAAAGTCGGTCTACATCATCTATGGCAAGACCGTCCGCACCGCTGGACCAGACATTATCTTCATTTTTCCAGCCGTCCAGTTTGGCAAAGTTTCTTTTGTTTGTGAGTGAACCATCAGCGCCAATGTCATAAGCCAGAATATGTTCGCCAAGGGTATTGGCCACATACAATACTTTTTCATCTTTACTTAACTGAATACCGTTGGGGCGCTCAATATCGTTAGCCAGTCGCTTTAATTGACCGGTGGGGGTAATGTAAAATACGCCCGGATGAGAGGCGGGCGGATTAGGAATTTCTTTAGTCGGGCGGGTGCCACTGTCAGTAAAGAAAATACCGCCGCTTTTATCCAACACTACATCGTTAGGTCGTTGAAAAGGTGTGCCTTCAAAGTTTTCAACAAACGTTTTTTGTTTGTCAAACGGATAAACAATCCCGACTTGGGGTTTAAGCGTTTGCACGGCGATAATTTCTCCGCTGGCATTGATGGCAAGACCGTTGGCACCATTGGAATTTTCGAGGAACGTTGAAACGGAATTGTCAGGCGCAATACGCAAAATCTTGTTGGCTTGGGTTTCAGTAAACAACAAACTGCCATCCGAGTAGCCAATTGGGCCTTCGGTGCCTTTAAAGCCATCTTTGATTAATTCAATGACGACGCCGCCTGCCGCCACACCGGGAATAGGCGGAGTAACAGGATCTTCAGCATGAACAGCCGTTGCCAACGCCAAAGCGCCCAGCACTGAAAATAATTTTGAAGGTGAAATTATGGGTAACATCTTGTCCTCTGGAGTAACGTTAATTAGTTGTTTAAAACAATAGCCCTGCGGTTAACAATCGGCATTTAGTCTCAGTGTGTTAGCTCTTCTGCGTGACGGGGTTTGCAACCCCGTTACTCACGTTTTAAAA
>CAIMDR010000482.1 GCA_903839795.1 uncultured Methylococcaceae bacterium
ACATCTGGCTTTTATCATTAATGAAGGTGGTAGCATGAGCAATAATTTTAGTTTTACATCAGAGTCTGTTTCAGAAGGTCATCCAGATAAGGTTGCTGATCAAATTTCCGATGCAGTCCTTGATGCGATATTAGCACAAGATCCACGATCACGAGTTGCTTGTGAAACACTGGTTAAAACCGGTATGGTTATTCTCGCAGGTGAAATTACCACCAATGCCTGGGTAGATCTTGAAGCACTAGTGAGAAAAGTGGTTTGTGATATTGGTTACGATCATGGTGACATAGGCTTTGACGGCCAAAGTTGTGCGGTATTAAATGCTATCGGCAAACAATCTGCCGACATTGCGATGGGTGTTGACGAGGATGACAATCATGAGCAGGGTGCAGGCGATCAGGGCTTAATGTTTGGATACGCCAGTAATGAAACCGATGTGTTGATGCCAGCTCCAATTACTTATTCACATTTGTTGGTCAAGCGTCAGGCTGAAGTCCGTAAAAATAAAACGTTGCCATGGTTACGCCCTGATGCAAAGAGTCAGATTACTTTCCGATACGAAAATAATAAACCGATAGCCATTGATGCAGTGGTTTTATCTACCCAGCATTCACCGGAAATTAGTAACAAATCATTGCATGAAGCGGTGATGGATGAAATTATTTTGCCGGTTCTGCCAAAAGAATGGTTACATAAAGACACGAAATATTTTATTAATCCGACCGGACAATTCATTATTGGTGGCCCAGTAGGCGATTGCGGTTTAACGGGGCGTAAAATCATCGTTGATACTTACGGCGGAATGGCAAGACACGGCGGCGGTGCTTTTTCGGGTAAAGATCCCTCAAAAGTTGACCGTTCAGCAGCCTATATGGCTCGTTATGTGGCAAAAAACATTGTTGCTGCCGGCTTGGCTGAGCGTTGTGAAATTCAGGTTTCTTATGCAATTGGTATTGCAGAACCCACTTCCATTACGGTGGAAACGTTTGGTACCAGTAAATTGAGCGAAGACAGACTGGTACAAATTATCCGGGATAACTTTGATCTAAGACCTAAGGGCTTGATTAAAATGTTGGATTTATTACGACCCATCTATCAAACTACCGCCGCTTATGGACACTTTGGCCGTACTGAAGATACATTTAGCTGGGAAAAAACCGATAAAGTTGACGCATTAAAAGATGCGGCAGGCCTCTAATAAAAAATAAACAAGGTAGGTAAAATAATGAGCCAACAAGATTATAAAGTCGCTGATATTGCTTTAGCAGCCTGGGGTCGTAAAGAAATCAATATTGCTGAAACAGAAATGCCGGGCTTAATGGCATTACGTGAAGAATATGGTCAGGAAAAACCGTTAAAAGGTGCCCGTATCGCAGGTTGTCTGCACATGACGATACAAACAGCTGTATTGATTGAAACCCTGACTGCTTTAGGTGCGGAAGTACGTTGGTCATCATGCAATATTTTTTCTACCCAGGATCATGCCGCGTCAGCAATGGCGGCAGCCGGTATCCCTGTTTTTGCCTGGAAAGGCGAAACTGAAGCAGAAGCTGAATGGTGTATTGTCCAGACCATTGAAGGTCCTGATGGCTGGAGACCCAACATGATTCTGGATGATGGCGGTGATTTAACCACCCTGATGCATAAAAACTATCCTGAATTAATGGCTGACGTTAAAGGTTTGTCTGAAGAAACCACTACCGGCGTCTTACGTTTGTATGAGATGGTGGCAAAAGGCACGTTGAAAGTCCCTGCTTTTAATGTGAACGATTCAGTGACCAAATCAAAATTTGATAACCTGTATGGTTGCCGAGAGTCTTTGGTTGATGCAATTAAACGCGCAACGGATGTCATGATTGCCGGCAAAATAGCAGTAGTTTGCGGTTATGGCGACGTGGGTAAAGGTAGCGCCCAATCTTTGCGTGGTCTGGGTGCAATAGTATGGATTACTGAAATTGACCCCATTTGTGCTTTGCAAGCGGCAATGGAAGGTTATCGCGTAGTCACTATGGAAGAGGCGGCACCTATCGCTAATATTTTTGTGACAGCAACCGGTAACTTTGGCATTATTACCCATGAACATCTGCTGGCTATGAGGGATCAGGCAATTGTCTGTAATATTGGTCATTTTGATGCAGAAATTGAAATTGCCTCATTGCGCCAATATGAATGGGAAAATATTAAACCTCAAGTTGATCACGTCATTTTTCCTGATGGCAAACGCTTGCTTATTTTGGCTGAAGGGCGTCTGGTGAATTTGGGTTGTGGTACAGGTCACCCCAGTTTTGTAATGTCCAATTCATTTTGTAACCAGGTTTTGGCGCAAATAGAACTGTGGAATAATGCCGACAAGTACGAAAATAAAGTTTATATTTTGCCTAAAAATCTGGATGAAAAAGTGGCCAGATCACATCTTGCACAACTGGGCGTTAATTTGACAACCTTAACAGATGCGCAGGCCAAGTATATCAATGTTCCGGTTGAAGGCCCTTATAAAGCGGATCATTATCGTTATTGATCTATCATTATTCTCACGCTTCGGCTTGGGAATATAAAGCCTGTAGAGACGCAACTATTGCGTCTCTACATCTTGTGTCTCAAATTATAGTAACCCAGTACGTATAGCATTCACCGTGTTACTTTCATGAAGACCTTGGAAAATCTACCTTGTAGATTCCCGTCAGTGAGGCCAAAATGCAATCACAAAAAAAACATCCCCAGTTATTCAGTTTTGAATTTTATCCACCTAAAACAGAAGAAGGTGCGGTAAATTTACAACAAGTGCATAGCAAGCTGGCAGAGCTTAATCCCGATTTTTTTTCTGTTACCTTTGGTGCCGGTGGCTCAACCCGCGATAAAACTTTCGATACCGTTATTGATATTCAGGCAAAAGGTATCGCTGCAGCACCGCATTTATCCTGTGTTGCCTCAACCAAAGACAATATTCGTACGATTCTTAAAAACTATCAGGACAATGGCATTGCGAAAATTGTTGCCTTAAGAGGCGATTTGCCCTCCGGCATGTTGTCAGCGGGTGAATTTCGATACGCCAATGAGCTGGTCGAATTTATTCGCCAGGAAACCGGTGATTACTTTCAGATTCATGTTGCCGCCTACCCGGAAGTGCATCCGCAATCGGTAAATGCAACAGACGATTTTAAAAACTTCAAGCGTAAAGTTGATGCCGGTGCAAATGCTGTGATTACCCAGTATTTTTATAATGCCGAAGCGTATTTTTATTTCGTGGATAATTGTGAAAAAAACGGTATAACAATTCCTATCGTTCCCGGCATTATGCCGATTACACAATATGCACAACTGTTCCGCTTTTCGGAAATGTGCGGCGCTGATATTCCACGCTGGATGAGAAAACGCCTGGAAAGTTTTGGTGATGACCGGGAGTCAGTTCAAGCCTTTGGTCTGGATGTGGTCAGTCATCTTTGCCAGCGTTTGTTAGACGGCGGCGCACCCGGACTGCATTTTTACACTATGAATCAAGCTGCACCTACCTTGGCGATTTTGGAAAATCTTAAGTTTTGAAGCAATACTATGGCAATATTTTCTAGCTGAAGATAGGCAATATATGGCTCACCATAATCAAACCTCATAACAACAAGCCCGTTATCAAATCGACAAAAAGATGATTCAGGATAAAATGGACTATTTGGTATAATTGTGCGGAGAATAAACTGTCTCAAAATCCGCTGCTGGGATGAATAGGTGTTCGCCACGGTGGACTTGTATACGGGTAGATCGCTGCAACGTTCAGAAAACTCATCTTGATGGTGCAAACGTAGGAATATGTCCATTACGATGCTTAGAAATTATTTATAAACTTAATTTGCACTACTTAAATATTGATTACTAATGTTGATAACAAAAGCTCACGACATTAAGCATGGATGATTACAAAGGTGCTTATTTAGCAAGAAAAAAAGATGTCTCCGCTTTACCGAAGCACCATACTATAGCTATTTTTCATTTGGGAGGAATAGCAGTTGAATGTCATTTGAAATCACTATTGTTTCGCTATCATCGAATTAGTAAGTGGAATGATAATAGTCGTCGAACTAAAGATTCAATGTACGACCAAGCAATCGCTAACCCAAGTCATAGCCTATTAACCGCTCTTAGGCGGATGCCCGATTTTTATAAACGAGCAAGTTTGGATAAGCAGCTTTTAAAACATCTGCAAAAAATCATTCATCCGTTGGGATCAACTGACATCGACTATATTGGCCTCCGCTATATTCCACAAACAACAGAGCCCCAAGAAGATTGGCAAAAAAGTTTTGATTATGTTTGTGGTTGGCTTGAAAAAAACGAGAAAATCATATGAAATCTGCGATACAACTACGCAAAGCCCTCAATCAGAAATTTCTTAAGCAATTTGAGCTTGATGTGGGGGCTGGTGGTTTTGTTCTTCTTACTATTATCTCAGAACAGTTTCAAGGACTAGCAAGACATGAACGGTTACAGCAAGTCGAACCCTTAATTGAAGAAGCTGGATTAGCGTCTGGTATTATTGAATTATACACACCAGAAGAAGCGATAAGTGACGGTATTTCTGTTCAAGCGACGATAGATAATGTACCGCCTTCATCATGGGAAGAAGCAATTGAGATGTTATCCTCTGGCAAAAAAGTATCAGCTAAAAAACCTAAACACCCAATTAAACGCGTAGTGTTTTATTCCTATAAGGGTGGAGTTGGGCGTACTACCGCTTTAATACAAACTGCATTTCAATTGACACGTCATGGAAAGCGTGTGGTTTTAATCGATATGGATGTCGAGGCACCAGGATTGCAAGCATTATTACCACCTACTGATACCTCAGTTGAAGAGGGTTTAATTGATTATTTATGGGAACGTCAAACCTGTTTCTTCGATGATAATCACCCAGCGAAAATCCATTTAAGTGGCAGTAATCAAGGCAAGCGCACGGGTATTGTTTACAGTATCAGCGACCCACAATCGCGCCGTGATTTATTTATAGTTCCTGCTGGAAAAATAGGGCAACGTTATATTCAGCGGTTGTCGGTTTTATCAACTGCCCACTTATTCGCAGCAACAAAAGACTCTTGGTATCAATTTGAACAAGACCTTTGGGAACAATTTCAACCTGACATTATGCTGATTGATGCACGGACAGGATTAAATGAATGGGGTGGTTTATCTTTATTACGTCTTGCTGATGAAGCGTTTATTGTTTTATATCCTAGCGATCAAAATGCTGAAGGGGTGCGTTTTATTCGTGAGCTATTAAAAGGATTAGGGGGGGGGCAGGCTAAATTAGTCTTGTCACCTATTCCAGAAGGAGTGATAGGCGATTCCTTAGTAAAAAGAATAAAACCTTATTTAGACTTACATGAAGGCGAAGAGCCTATTTTTATTCCCTATCATCCAAATATTGCTGGTAGCAATCAATTTCCTGTAGAAACGGCTTTGCCTTATTACGCACCGTTAGCAAATAATCTACTTGAAATAAGTGGCGTTGAAGAGACTGCAGTCATATTGGCAGAATCCAATCGACTGGAGTTAATCAAATCATTAAATTTTCCAGAGCGCGATGCTGCTAGTATTTTTGATACTGATTTTGATGCTAATTTTCAAAAAACAGCCGACTTTGAACGCTGTTTAGACGATCAAGTTTGGGTGATCAGAGGACGTAAAGGTACGGGAAAATCGACTTTATATACTCTTTTCACCCAGCATCGAGAAAATGCTGAAACACGTTCACGAGGACGTTTGGATAATGTCAAAATTTTTTCAGGACATGGTAACAGTAGTACCTTTAGACCAACCGCTGATGTTTTTTCAGATATTCAAAAAAAATTGAACGCCAATAATACTGATTGGCTGTCCTTATGGCGTGCTTATGCGGTTATTCGTATATATCAAAGATATGAACTTTTTATAGAAATACTAAGTAAAGCAAAATTAAAATCTTTGGTTTCACGTTTAACTTATAACTTCGATCCTAAAAATAATGAGCAGTGGAATTCAACGCATACAGCTAAATTGATTGAATTTGCAACAGATACAAGCCTTAACGGCTATTGTCGTGATGCTATGACACAGCTTAATATTCATCTTAAAGAACATGATCAAAAAATATGGTTACTTTATGACGATTTAGATCAAGACATTCAAGAGAATAGTCCTTGGCAACAAGAAGCCTTGGGCGGTCTAATGCGTTTGGTTTATGACACTAATAATCAAAATTTTTATCAAATCCGCTTTAAAATATTTTTACGCGAAGATATTTGGAGTAATTTAGTTTTTACGAACAAAAGTCATTTTGGTGAAGAACGAACCTTAACCTTGCAATGGGGAAAAGAAGATTTCTTTCGATTGGCTTATCGTCTCGCTATCGGTGGTTCAGCACAGTTCAAAACATTTGCTAATCGTATTTTGCCTTTAGCCGACAACGAATTAGATAAAAAAGATGAGGAAGATTTACGTAAAGCCTTATCGCCGCTTTGGGGGCTACGCCAACAAAAAAGCAAAAATGCTTATGTTGCCCAATGGGTTTATTCACGCTTAACTGATTCAAGTGGTAACACTTACCCGCGTTCCTTGACTATTTTATTAAAAAAAGCTCGAGAAGTTGAACTGGCACAATTGGCACAAAGACAAGGGAAAAATGCACCGATTGATCATTTGTTACGCTGGAATTCTTTAACGGATGGATTACAAGAAGCATCGAAAGAACGTTGTGATGCCATTAGAAATGAATATCATGAACTATCCGAGTTTTTTAATAACATTAGTACATTAAAATCTTTATTCAAAGAAGAAGAATTAAAAGAGTTTTGGCAACAAACCATAGCCAACAATCCATCACCAATACCTTATGATGTTTTTGTGAAGCGCTTAAAAGATATTGGTTTATTAGAAAGTAAAAAATATTCTCACTATGATTATGCCATTGCTAACCTCTATGTATATGGTTTCGGTATTACTCGAAAACAAGGACAACGAAAATAAGCAAGGCTAAATATGCTGGTTTTGCTGAATGTAATGAATCCTAACATGAGGGTGATAAATTGATAATCGAAAAGCTAGACACTCTTATAACTAACCAATCCCTTTCCCAACGCGATCATTCACTTTTGTGGCATCCTTGCACGCAAATGAAGGATCATGAAGCTTTCCCGATTATTCCTATAAAAAAAGGGCAGGGCGTTTGGCTGGAAGATTTTGACGGCAATCGCTATCTGGATGCGATCAGTTCGTGGTGGGTTAATCTGTTTGGTCATGCCAACCCTCATATCAATGCCGCGCTAAAAGACCAGCTTGATACGCTTGAACATGTTATTTTTGCCGGATTCACCCATGAGTCGGCCGTTAACTTGGCGGAAAAACTGGTGGCAATGACTCCTCCAGGGCTTGATCGTTGTTTCTATGCCGATAATGGTTCGGCCGCGGTCGAAGTGGCGCTTAAGATGAGCTTTCACTATTGGCGAAATAACGGGCAAACCCAGAAAACAAAATTTATAACGCTGGAAAACAGTTATCACGGCGAGACTTTGGGTGCATTGGCGGTAGGTAATGTGTCGTTGTATAAAGAAACTTATGCGCCGTTATTAATGGATGTGATAACGGTACCGGGACCTGATTGTTATTACCGTGAACCGGGCGAGTCATGGGCGGATTATTCCACGCGCCGCTTCACACTAATGGAGCAGGCGTTGCAAGAACACGCCGAAACGGTCTGCGCCGTTATTATTGAGCCTTTGGTACAGTGCGCCGGCAATATGCGTATGTATGATCCGGTGTATTTAAAATTGCTGCGGGCAGCTTGTGATAAATATAATGTGCATTTAATTGCCGATGAAATTGCTGTTGGCTTTGGACGCACGGGGACTTTATTTGCCTGTGAACAAGCTGCCATCAGCCCTGATTTCATGTGCTTGTCCAAAGGCTTAACGGGCGGTTATTTGCCCTTGTCGGCCGTATTAACTACTAATCAAGTCTATCAAGCGTTTTATGATGATTATCAAAAACTGACCGGTTTTTTGCATTCACATAGTTATACGGGAAATGCGCTGGCGTGTAGGGCAGGGCTTGCAACACTGGAAATTTTCCAGAAACAGGCGGTTATCGAAAAGAACCAACAACTGGCCAAGATCATGGCGAAAGTGGCTGAGCGTTTTAACGAACATCCCCATGTTTCAGAAGTTCGACAGACCGGCATGATACTGGCCATTGAAATGGTTAAAAATAAAGCCACGCGCGAGCCGTATCCATGGCAAGAGCGCAGAGGCCTTAAAGTCTATCAATACGCGTTGTCTAAAGGGGTGTTATTACGCCCGCTAGGCAATGTCATTTATTTTATGCCTCCTTATATCATTACCGGGGAGGAACTTTTAGTTATTGCTGAAGTGGCTTGGGATGGCATACAGCGAGCGGTTAAGGATTAATATGCGGGTTTCCAGATTATATACGTCAGCGCATTTGGCGGTAGGTAAAGAAATTGAATTGGATGATGAGAATGGCCATTATGTCAGAACGGTATTGCGTTTAAAAAAAGACGCCGAAATCATTTTATTCAACGGGACGGGTGGGGAATATTTATGCATCGTTGCCGAAGTCAGCCGAAAAGCCGTGCTGATTCTGGTTAATACCTGGCTGGATCGTAGCGTCGAATCACCGTTGTTGGTAACGTTAGGCTTGGGTATTTCGCGGGGTGACAGAATGGATTTGTCCGTACAAAAAGCGGTGGAACTGGGTGTTAATTTTATTACACCGTTATTAACCGAGCGTTGCGTGGTGCAATTTAAAGGTGAAAAAAAACCGCAACGTTTATTGCATTGGCAAAAAATAATCCAACATGCCGCCGAACAAAGCGGCAGAACCACCGTACCTGAATTAACTGAAATCGAACAATTGCAACAGTGGGTTGGTAAACAGCAAGGCTTGAAAGTGTTCCTTGATCCTTACGCAGAAAAAACCTTGGCAGATGTTGCGCCACTAGATCGGCATGTGACTTTACTCACTGGCCCGGAAGGTGGATTTTCCGGTCAGGAGCGTGATATCGCAAAAGCAGCCGGATTTATTCCCGTGCGGATGGGTAGTCGTATATTAAGAACCGAAACTGCATCACTGGCCGCCTTGGCTGCCGTGCAGATGTTGTGGGGCGATTTTGGAACGCCGGCGTTACCTGTGTTGCCTTCTTCTCTGGATATTAAGTAATGCGTTATCTTTTTTATACGGTGGTGCCGCTATTAATCTTGCTGGCCGCTTTATCGCTGGCTTGCGTTGTGAGCTATTTTATTGTGCTGGGCATCGGGGATGCCATCTCTTTCCGTCAACTTATAAACCGGTCGGCACAGTTGTTTTTGGTGTTAAGTATTTTTCCTGCGATGGCTTATCTGAAAATCAGTAAAGCAGAGCTGGGGTTTGCTCAACGCCCCGTTTTTTTAAAACAATTGTTGCAAGGGTTCGGGTTGGGTTTTATCACCTTGATACCTGTTTTTATTGTCCTTTATGTGCTTAAAATCAATGTACTTGATGAGACTCAAGTTTGGACAATTGGGCTGTTAGCTAAAAACATGACTATTAATTTATTAATTGCCCTGTTAATCTCGCTGATTGAAGAGCCGCTGTTTCGAGGGATTATGTTGGCGTCTTTAAACAAGAAGTTACCGGTCATGGCGGCTATTTTAATTAGCTCGATTTATTACGCAGGGCTGCATTTTTTTAGCAGTAACACTGATATACCCGTTCAGGATATTACGCTGTTTAGTGGTTTTAAATTGCTGGGCGAAGCGTTTGCCCACTTGATGAATCCGGCAATTCTATCGGCATTTTTTGCCTTGTTGATGGTGGGTATTTTTTTAGGTGTACTCAGAACACAGGTAAAAGCCAGTTTGGGTCTTTGCATTGGTTGCCATACTTGCTGGGTATGGCAAATAAAAATGAGTAAAAAATTATTTGATACGGATTATAGTTCACCCTATCACTCTCTGGTCAGCAACTATGATGGCGTTGTCGGGCCATTAGTGGCGGGTTGGCTGATGCTGGCAATTGCCGTTTATTTTGTTTATCAACAGTTTAATAAGGCTTGACGGATTAAAAGATTATCACCAGGAAGATACGAAGGACAAGAAGAAAATACCTTTTGCAAAAGTTGCCACAAATTATAAATAGAGTGAATTTGTGGCATTTATTTCTTAAGTCTTTAATCCCTAAAATTATCGTATTGTAAGGGCATTTCCAGTTTTTCGTCTTTTAGCATTTGAATAACCTCTTGCAGGTCATCGCGTTTTTTACCGGTGACTCTGACTTTGTCGCCTTGAATAGCCGCTTGTACTTTAAGTTTTTTGTCTTTAATTAATTTAACGATTTTTTTTGCCAGTGTGATTTCAAGACCTTGCTTTAAGGTGATTTCTTGGCGCATTAATTTTCCGCTGCCTTTAGCGTCACCCACATCCATACAGCCAACATCAACGCCGCGTCGACTAAGTTTTGTACAGACCACACTGAATATCTGTTGTAACTGAAAAGTGGATTCAGAAATCATAATCAGCTTGTCATCAGTTAGTTCAACGGATGAATCTGTGCCTTTAAAATCAAAACGGGTGGCAATTTCTTTATTCGCTTGGTCGATAGCGTTTTTAACTTCGTGGGTATCAAATTCGGAAATAATGTCAAAGGTAGGCATGGCGTTAAGTTAAAAGTAGTTAATGGATAGGATTATTTTACAACGGTTTACAGGCATTGATAACCTCGGCAACCGCTTTAATGCGTAAGTGACGAATGGCTGTACCAATTTCCGCCCCTTGCAGGTCGCTGTTTATAATCGCCGCCGTGTCCACAGATGCCGCCGCTTTAGCCGTACGCTGTAGCATTTCTGCCTGAGGGTAGGGTACGTGTTCCAAGCCGGTTCGGCCTTTGGCATCCGCTTCACAAGCCAATAAAAAATCAGCCAGCGTATTGTTGGGTTTAAACGCGCCTAAGGCAATTAAAAAATCCGTTAAGGTTGACGCACGTAAGTCAAAAACTTTATGGCTATGGGTATGATATTGCATGACGTGCATCGCTAATGCCCTAAATGCGTTAGGTACACGCAAACGGACACATAATTTTTCCAGAATGGGCAGGCCGATTTTTTCGTGACCATAATGATGCGGCCAATTTTCTTTTGGGGTCATGCCTTTGCCTAGATCGTGAACCAATGCTGAAAATCTGACTTCAGGGCTGGACGATAAAAGAACCGCCTGTTCCAGACACAGCATACTGTGTAAGCCGGTATCAATTTCCGGGTGGTATTGTTCCGGTTGCGGAACGCCAAATAGGGCATTTATTTCCGGGAATATTTTTTCCAGTGCGGTACAACTTTTTAAGGTATAAAAAAATGCCGTGGGTGACTGTTCTTTAAGTACCTTAAATAACTCTGCCCATACGCGCTCTGGCACCAGGTAATCGACTTCTCCGGCTACAACCATGGTTTGCATCAGTTCTCTGGTTTCTTCTGCCAGGGTAAAACCAAGATGCTGGTAGCGTGCTGCAAAACGCGCTACACGCAAGATGCGCACAGGATCTTCAGCAAAGGCAGGTGAAATATGCCGAAATATTTTATTTTCCAGATCCCGTTGTCCGCCATAAGGATCAATAAGTGCTCCTTTTGGCGTCATTGCTATGGCATTGATAGTCAGGTCGCGGCGTATTAAATCCTGTTCAAGACTGACATCAGGCGCGGCATGTACGATAAAACCTTTATAGCCGGGTGCGGTTTTTCGTTCTGTTCTGGCCAGCGCGTATTCATCATGACTTTGTGGATGTAAAAATACCGGAAAATCTTTGCCAACGGGTTTAAATCCCTGCTTTATCATGGATTCAGGCGTTTCACCCAACACTACCCAGTCTTTTTCTATGACAGGAAGCCCAAGCAATTTATCGCGCACCGCACCGCCAACCAGGTATATTTCCATTAATTTACTATCAGTTATTTGTAGGTTGTGCCTAGAATAGCACAAGCTTAAACAAAGCAGTGGCATAAGTCAGTGCGAATAATTGGTTGTCCACGGTATGATGCTAGTATCGGTTATTAATAATCAAGGATTGTTGTGATAGAAATTTTTTTGGTAAGTATTTTGTTGGGTATCGTCACCGGGCTGTTGGCCGGGCTGTTTG
>CAIMDR010000483.1 GCA_903839795.1 uncultured Methylococcaceae bacterium
AGGAGGTTTTGTTATTAAAAATTTGGGCATCCTTCATTCTTGGGTTTACACTTTTTTGCAATAACCATCGGGTAGGTCGGGTTAGCGAAAGCGTAACCCGACAAATCAACGTATATGTGTCGGGTTACGGCTATCGCCTAACCCGACCTACAAAGATTATTAGCATTTTTTGTGATAAAAAAGTATCAACTACTTTTGGGCTTCTATGAAGTATGCCAAAATTTGCGGTGATAAAACCAAAAAAGGATGGATGTCGCGCATTTCTTGCCCTACTTGGGGGTTGCAATCAATCCAGATAATGTCTTGACGATCAGGTAACCAAACGCCGGTTTTTTTTACCATTGTTCTGCACCTAAGCTTTCTGTACCGCCATGGCTTCACCACCGTGCCGTTTAGGGTCAAAAGCAGCTAACCGCTGTTCCAGTGTCAACGGTTTATTGATTATTGGGGTAATAATAATCTGACCGTCGACAACGGTTAAGCGCACGCTTTGATGGGCTTTTAGATGAGCCGCGCGGACAACGGCCACCGGTAAGCGCACCCCTAAATTATTACCCCACTGTTTTATATCCAACACAACTTCAGTCATAACACATACCTTTAAGAAAACACATTTAGACATTAATTTAAACGCATCCGGTTACTGGTTTAATAAATACTGCTGCCATCCTGCCTTTACTGACAACAATTTGAAAAATATTACCGGCAATATACGACTGTTTGAGCGGTAGGCAAAGCCGGAAGCGAGTTTAGAAAAAGCAGCGAACCACCCAAACTTGTTAAAACGAATAACATAAGTAACAGCCGTACGATGAAAAAAAACCAACAAAACAAATCAAATCAAATCAACATTTGACTGTAAACTTTTTACGATTAGTGTTCGTTGAGCTTTACTCCAAAACGTCGGAGCGATTCGCGCAAGGGTACAATACCCGAGAAGTGTATGGCATTAAAGCCAACTGCGGCAGCGGACTTGACATTGTCCTCTATGTCATCGATAAAGATGCTGGTTTGTCCACTTTGCGCCCAACATAGTGCCAGACGGAACACTTCAGGGTCTGGTTTCATTTTGTGGATTTTATAAGAAAGGAGTTTTCGTGGAAAATGTTCGATAAATGGGAAATCTCGCAGAACTGAATTATAGTGCCAACAGTTAGTGTTTGAAATTAGACAAAGGTCGGTGTTGTCGGCCAATTCCTCTATAAGCTTTTCCATCTCTGGATCATGCGAAAAGATATTTGACCACGCATCGATTAGCTCCTCTTCATTTAGAATGACATTGAGCGCATCACTACATGCTTGAGTGAAATCAGAGGGAGAAAGATTGCCCAGGTCAAAGGCATGTCCGATGCCGCCTTCAAAGATGCGTTCATATACATCCAGAGGGTCAAGATTGTAAATTGCACCCAGCGCTCGGCAGGCTTTCATGTGATCAAAGGGAATTAGTACATTGCCGAGATCAAATGCGATGAATGTTTTCATAGATAAGTAGAGTTTCCGGTTTGGAAGTGTTTAATGTTAAATGATTATATAGTTTCAGTATATATTGTTATTTTTGGCTACCAACCAAGACGAGACAGTTTGAGGTTACGCCGTTCGTGGTGAGCCTCAGGACGAACGGTTAAGTCACAACTACGCCCCGCGTTAAGTTGCTAGCCTTATTTTTTGACCATACTTTTCGTGTTAGTCAAGTTTGCTAAATCTATATGGCTTGGCACCTAATTTGTACAATGGGCAAATTACGGAAGTTCATCTGAAAATACAACTTTAATTGTCTGGTTTTGCCGTTCGCCGTAACAGAATTTACACCAATAAAAAGCGTCAGAAGTTATATCAAATTTTTACACAGGTAGAATTGTAATTACACCTTATTTTGTCCGATGCGTAGTTGAACAGGATCATCGGTTTTAAATCACAAAACTTATGATGCGTTTGAAAGTCTTCCTTTTAGTAAAGACAGCTCTGTTGGAGTCAGTAATTAAAAAGAATCATAGGATTCGAAAAGGGCAACTTTCCGAAAAAAACATTCCTGCTTATAAGCAGTTGGCTTTAGGAGAATAATTTTTCCCGCAGATTGGTTCGACTTTACGCTTTATGACTATTTGCGATAGAGCTTTGCTGTATTACAATAAAGCCATTTGCTCATTATCATCCTACTCTTAACGCCATGGGCATTACCATGAAGACTGCTACATTGACCTTGCCTAAGTCATCCGATTCCCGACCACAACTTGATCACAAATCAGGATGGATCACCACTGTAATTTTCTTGGGTATGCTCGTCATTGGTATAGCCTTCGCCATCTATAGTTTGGCGAACGATATTATCGATGCTGGCGGCGCACCCATCACCTGGATGCCTTATATCTTGCTGTGCGTCGCACTGCTGGTTGCGCTCGGCTTTGAATTCGTCAATGGCTTTCACGACACGGCGAATGCCGTCGCTACGGTAATTTATACTCATTCTCTGCCAGCCAATTTTGCAGTGCTGTGGTCGGGGTTTTTTAATTTTCTAGGAGTGCTGTTTTCAAGCGGAGCAGTTGCTTTCGGCATCATCTCCCTGCTACCGGTGGAATTAATACTGCGAGTGGGTACCACAGCAGGCTTTGCTATGGTTTTTGCACTGCTCATTGCCGCTATAATCTGGAATCTCGGCACCTGGCTGCTGGGTTTACCCGCCTCTTCATCTCATACCTTAATCGGCTCCATCATTGGCGTAGGCGTTGCCAACGCCCTGATGCATGGACGAGACGGCACTAGCGGAGTTGATTGGGGTCAGGCAATCAAAGTGGGTTATTCGCTTTTATTATCGCCCTTGATCGGATTTATTTGCGCTGCGCTGCTGCTATTAGCCCTCAGAGCTTTAATCAAGAACCGGGAATTATACGAAGAACCGAAAGGCGCAACACCACCGCCTTGGTGGATACGCAGTCTCTTGATCTTAACCTGCACCGGTGTTTCCTTCGCCCACGGCTCTAATGACGGACAAAAAGGTATGGGACTGATCATGCTAATCCTCGTTGCCTCCGTACCCATGGCTTACGCCTTGAACCGAACCATGCCGGTAGATCACATGACCCAATTTATAGCAGTATCTCGACTCACACAGGAGTCCTTACAGAAAAACGCCAGGGTTGGCAGCCCGGCCGATCCTCGTGCGGCTCTTTCCGACTATGTGCGGACAAAGGTCTATAAACCCGAGATAATTGCCGCCCTCGCCGACGTGACCGGCGAGATCGGCGAACAGGTCAAAAAGTCCGGTGACTTGGCCCACATGTCTCTGGAAGCGGTGTCCAACGTCCGCATCGATATGTATCTGGCTTCAGAATCCATCCGCTTGCTTGAAAAAAACAAAACGGTTAAATTCGATGCCGACGCTAAAGCTAACTTGAAAGCCTTCAAGAAAGATATAGATGACGCCACCAAGTTTATTCCTCTGTGGGTAAAAGTGATCGTGGCAATTGCCTTGGGTTTAGGCACCATGGTGGGCTGGAAGCGTATTGTGATCACCGTCGGTGAAAAAATAGGCAAATCCCACATGACTTACGCGCAAGGGGCCTCGGCGGAACTCGTCACCATGACCACTATTGCCGTGGCGGATATTTTCGGCTTACCGGTTTCGACCACGCATATTCTTTCTTCGGGAGTGGCCGGAGCCATGGCAGCCAATAGATCCGGCTTACAATTAGGAACTATATGCAATCTGGTTATAGCCTGGGTATTGACGCTGCCTTCCGCCATGCTTCTTTCTGGCTCACTATACTGGTTGTTTTCAAAGTTGTTTTAATTGCCTCTTAAAATGCAAGGATAAAGCCGAGTCAGTTTTCGCCTGGCATCTTGTATGCCATTATTGCGTTTCAAGTTAATTGACTACTAGCCTTCATAAACATAAATTAATCGACATAGGCAATATCAGTGTCAATAGCCTCTTTCGGTACGTCATTAAGCTCAGTCGGACTGCCCATGCACAGTCTTTGAAATACACGGGCGGCAGCGATGCCGTTAATGACAAAAGCGATGGTGATAGGCAGTGCTACCCAGGGGGCATGGCTACTGGCGTGCGAAAGCAATAAATCTTCGCCCAGAAAAGCCGGTGATATGGGAAAACCAACCATCCCTAAAAAGCTCAAAAACAATAACAAGGAAAGTGTCGGTTGCGTCTCTGCCAGTGCGCGATAGGCGAAAGGCGACTCGGTAAAGTTTTCGTTTTTAAGCAGCTTGACCAACACCACGATGCCTAAAATCCAGGCGGGAATGATACCGCTAGCAAATATCGCCACATCAAACCAGGCATCGGGGTTTAAAAACCAAACCGCTACTCCTGCCAAAATCGAGCTTAAGCCGATGGCATTCCAAACACTGAGCGGACTGTGTTTTTGGCTAAAAGCGCTTAACGAGGCCAGCACCATGAAGATGGATATCGGGAGTGCCAAATAACGGTTATTGATGCCTGTCGCTACAATAATCAGCCAAAACCCTACAAAACCGCCCACGCCATAAACCAGCTTTAACCCAATGTTCATAGCATTAATGCGTGCGCCAACCCGCTTTAAGGGGTCCCAAAGAATGGCACGTACCAGTCGCTCTAAATTACCTTCTTGCAAGGAAAATACATACAGCGTGTTTTGTAAAACATCCGGCAGGGTGTCACGCAGCGATGACGGTAGAAACTGAAATCTGGCACTGTTTTTGATGTAAAAGTCGGTATCGGTTGCGCCTTCAACCCGTAATAAGTGCACCACAATGGAGGGCGATACCAATAATTGATAACAACGTAAAAAGGCGTTACCCAGAAAATGAACCAGCACCAACGTTTCCAGACCTAACGATAATTCCATAAACATAAACCCGACTTGGGTAATCGATGCATACGCAATTTTACCTTTGATATTGGATTGTGTTTTTTCAGAAATGCTGGCCACGATAACGGTCAGCAAGCCAATGACAAAGACGCTGACTCGGGTTAGATAATGGTAAGACCAAATCGGTGTGGTTCTTAATAATAAAAACACGCCCAAATGTACCGATAACGCACCATAAAAAATAGCACTGGAAGGCGTTGGCCCTTCCATGGCTCTGGGCAACCAAAAGCAAAAAGGAAACTGCGCCGATTTACCAGAGGCGGCAATCAAGATTAACGTCGACACCAACCACAAAGAACCGTAGCCTGCCGGCGGCATGGCGGGGTTATTGAACAAGTCGGCCAATTGACTGAAATGCTGGCTTTCATGAAACAATAAATGGCTCATCCAGGCACCCAACAATAAGCCGATGTCGCAAAACCGGTAAATAGTATAGGCTCTTAAGGCATTGCGTACCGGTTGTATGCGGTGCCGGTAAAAAGCAATCAGCAAAAACGAGGCAATGCCGACAATTTCCCAACCGGCAAACAGGAGGTCAATCGAACCCGCCAAGATGACCACATTGAGTCCAAACACAAAACTGAAAATGGTCAGAAAAAAGCGTTTGTAACCGGCTTCCCTGTGTAAATAAACGCGGCAATATTTAACGATGATGGAAAAAATTGCCCACACGCAAAACAGGTAAACAGCCCCTACCCTATCCAGATAAAACAAGATCGGAAAGCGATAGCCTTCGGCTTCATACAGGGTAAACCACTCGTATTCATGGTTTGGAAAACCCGCAATGGCCCATAAAACAAGCAAAGCAATAATGCTAAGACCCAAGGCATGACTGCACCAAAAACTAAGGGTTGCGATTTTTTTCTCGTTGCTGTCGGTCATAAAGATCAACAAAAAGCCCAGTAAAGGTATCGCCAAACTGGTTAAGAGCAATGCGTTCATGCGTGTGTCCCCATAAATTGATGTACCGGTATGGTTTGTGTTTGACCTGCAATGATTTTTTCCGAATGGGTTGCGTGCGGTGTCTCGACGTCGCCCAAGTGTTCAATGGCTTCCCAACCATTGACCGAATACAGAAAAAGCTCAAGACTTAAGGGATGGCAAGATACAAACCGCACCCAGTCGTTATCAAGCCATTCTTTAAGTGCGCCCAATTTGGCGATGGTTTTATCTAAAATATCGCAAGTTTGATCAACTACAATCAGTAAACGTGCGGGTTGATGCACTTCAATCATTTGTGACGGCAAACCGGTACGAAGATCACCTTCGACACCGTTGGCAACTCCCAGCAAGCCAATCACGTTATGGGGCAATTTGGTGCCGGCACCATACACCGAATTGTCGATACGAGAAAACAAATATTCCAGATTAATGCCGCCGCAGACCGGAATCACTGCCGATAAAATACGGGCCATAATATCGCCTTGCGCATCCGTTTTTGGATCGTAGGAATGTAAAAAAGCACGACGATCCATGAACAATCCCCGCGTTAATTCGCGTCGACCCACGATACAATATAGATTGTTGGAATGATTGTATTCCGGACGCGGTTCAAATATCGATGACGCGCGTTCCATGACATGCGCGTGCGCTTCTTCATTGGCTTGCGATTGCGGACCCAATTCAAACCAGCGGCAACGTTCACGGGCATTGCGTTGTAAGGCTTTGCTCATGGATTGCTGAAAAGCAGCCAAGCCGGTAGCTGGATGTTGTTGCAGTAAATGTTGATCAAAATAAGTGATTTCATCACGACTGGTATTATGCAATGCGGCAACAAATCGCGTGCTGTCAGGAATATCGATACCGCGTTCTCGCAGGATAGTCCGCACCGAAGCATGATTAGCCATCCAGGCAAAAGCGCGGGCATTGGGTGCGCCGGGTTTACCGGAACAGGCACCGCAATCGTAAGCGGCAAAGTGAGGGTTATTAACACTGCTGGAACCGTGTGCAACAACGACCACCAACGGCGCAAAGTGTTGGGTTAAGCCGATATTGCGCAGCAACCCACCCAAGCGATCTGCCATTTCCGTAAAGGAAAACCCCAACAAGTAGCCATCTTCGGTAGGTTCCTCGGACTCTCTGAGCAGATGCAGTTGGGAGTGTGATTCGACTTCGCTTAAGGCTCTGATATTGGGTAATTTTGAACCCGGACGAAACACGTCCCAAGCCATCTTGGCCGCATAACCAATCCCTAAGGTTTGGGTATAAAGCCAACCCCGAAATAGCGAGTGCGCAGTAAAATGCATATTAGTCAATTTGTCGGCTTTGGACTTATCAACTAATTTTGGTTTACCCCCCGATTCTTTAATTAAATGCTTGGGAATAATAATGTTGGGGCATTGAGCAACCGGATAAGCATCATCCAAGCCCTGATAAAGAAAATCGATACCAAAAAATCCGGCGGCACCCAAGGTTTCTATGGCCGGATTAACTTCTTCGAGATGTCGCCTTATTGAACATTCGCGGTCATCAATACAAAACAGCGCTTGGGCTTCGGGCAGCGGCTTGGTAAGCGGCTCGGCAGTGGCTGGACTGTTCGGTTTTAGCGCACGCAGTAACTCGCTATGTAATGACCATTCCATGGCTTCGTGCCAGACTCTCAGACGTAACGGAATAACGGGCTTAAAGCCGCCCTCTTTAAGCAACGGCGTTCCGCTGGTAGTGGGCATCATGGCAATGCTTAAAAAGTTAAGGCCTTTTTTCTTGTGTAAAAAGGCCAACTCGATAGCCAATTCTACCGCCAACATTTCCTTCAATGAAATTTCGCGGCGGGCAAGCAACGATTTCGGATTCTGCTCAATAACATGCACCATACCAGACCAACCGGGATGCGCCAGCAACACTTCCAACAAATATTGTTCGTAAAGTTGCTCATCGCCGACTATTTTTTTAAGGCACGCGTTAATGACCTCATCAGGCGTTTCGGTTAATAATTGGTTGACGACCGGCTCATCAAACGGATAGAGCGGCAACAAACTGTTTTTGGTCAGGCGCACGATGCAATCCCAAAAATGTTCGCTGTCTTTGGGCAAGCTCCAGCGGCTAATGCCTTGATCAAGAAAATTACCCAGCAATCTAAATACTATTGGCTGCACCAACGCATTTAAATCAACTTCGTGCTGCGTCAACCAGGCATTACGAATACCGTGATTGGCCAGAGATACGGGTGGATAATGCCCGGTATGATCTTGCTCGAACAAGGTTTCGCGAAGCTGATCCTGCTTTGTTTTAGTGCATCCTGAATGTTCAATCGCCCAATCTATGGCGTGCGGTTTAATACGACCGGCGTGGTACATCTCTTGATAATCTTCCAGAGGCAAATAACTACGGGCACCAAAAACTTTTGCCGCGATAGCCACCCCTTCATGAAAAGGGTGGTGCTGAACGGCGTGCAAGGTATTGTGATGAATAAAATCTTTGATTGGCCCCTGTGCCGGGAGCCACTGCGCAATATGTTCTAGGGAGGCATCCAGGTCAAACTCAAAATGTTGAACCTGAGCACTGGAACGGTCTAAAGTCGGTTCGGTAATTTCACGATAAGCCATGCTGTTATCTTTAACCTCGGCATTGTTGTTTTTAAAAGGCACGTTACGTATAACGAACTGATGCCTGATAAATACGGATTACAAATTGATATCCTTGGTTAAAGCACAAAACGCGCCAGAAAAGTGGCGACTTACTATAAAACCTGATTTATTAATTCGGCCTGTTGATAAGACGATGATAAGTTAAAGATTATCGATGGCATTACTGTGCAACAAATCAACAAGCTATTCGCGCCCGGAGAATTTGGGTTGGAGGAAGAAGGTAACATTGTTCAAATCAACCAAAATATTTGGTTGAAAACCCCCGTTACCGATTTTTAATATCACAGCTTATCAATTTAAATCGGCTTATTGATTCCGGGAACGCTGAGCCCCGGCTCGGCGTAGTCACCAACAGTCAGGAATCGACCTGACTATCCCGTGCTGAGCTGGGCGCTGCGTTCCCGGAAAGTTATCTTGTTCGACTGCCACAAAAAGTAGAACGATATTACAAATATCAGCGTGTCAAAGGATGTTATCTGTCACGTCTTAAGTGGGTCGCTCTATAGCATATAGCATTAACCTAAAAAACGTATTTTAGCCACCGATAAACACGGATTTACTCAGATAAACAAAGCGTTAGATCAATTCTTTTGCTTCACACTTTTGGTAAATTGTCAGTAGTACGCAACATCATGTATTATCAGTGCTTATCTGTGTAAATCTGTGGCTAAATGAGGTTTTTAGCATTAACAATGAGTTTATTGATTATTAGACAAATCTCCCTGATAATTAATAAACAGGCGCTCCAGGCGCTGTCGCCAGAAACAAGGCATTAAACACTCACATTGGCTAAATCAAAGATGAAAGAAATTAACTGGCTTCCTGACGTGGAAGAACACGACTACCCCGCCGCAAAATCCTATCTTACGCTTCTTTATAGTGAGAAAAGGGTTGCTGAAATCATGGCAAGCTTAAGAAGTGCAGGTATTGTACAATTTAAAGCGAAGGATATCTTTAGAGCGTCTGGACTGTCATTGTTGGGCGTGAGTAATTCACACGTCGAAAAAGACTGTGAAAAAATCCAAAATGAGAAGAGCCTCTCACCTCTCCTGCTATTACGGGATCAACAAAATGGAAAAGTGATCATTGCTGATGGCTATCACCGCTTGTGTGCTATCTACCAGTTTAACGAGGATGCACTAATTCCCTGCAAGATCATCTGACTATTTGATGCCGGGTGGAGGTCAGGCAAAGCCTGACCTCCATTGTTAACAATTATGTTTGTGTTAATGGTTAAATGCTGAAGCGTGACGGGGTTTGCAACCCCGTCACTCACGTTTTAAAAGCTATTAAAATCTTCAAACGTTTCGGTCGGGGTTGCAAACCCCGACCAGCA
>CAIMDR010000484.1 GCA_903839795.1 uncultured Methylococcaceae bacterium
AGCGATAGTTACTTTCGATGAAACGAACGCAGAAAACGGCACGGGTATGTATATTGGCGATACTGATGACGGCTCCGGTTTGCATCACATGGTGTTTGAAGTTGTTGATAACTCCATTGATGAAGCTTTGGCGGGTTACTGTAAAGAAGTTAAAGTCGTTATTCATAGTAATGGATCAGTATCAGTTTCTGATGATGGTCGCGGTATTCCCGTTGATATTCATAAAGAAGAGGGACGGTCTGCGGCAGAAGTTATTATGACGGTTCTTCATGCCGGTGGTAAGTTTGATGATAATGCTTATAAGGTGTCCGGCGGTTTACACGGTGTCGGGGTATCTGTCGTTAATGCCTTGTCAGAAGAGTTAAATCTGGAAGTACGAAAAAATGGTCAGTTGTATAAACAACAATATCGTATGGGGAACCCTGTTGCGCCCTTGGCCGCAGTCGGGCCGATTGAAGGCTCTGGTACATTAATCAATTTTAAACCTAGTACAGAAACGTTTACAGACGTTGAATTTCATTACGATATATTAGCGAAAAGATTAAGAGAATTATCATTCTTAAATTCAGGTGTGCGCATTAGCCTGCAAGATGAACGTACCGATAGACAAGATGTTTTTGAATTTGAAGGCGGTATCAGTGCTTTTGTTGTTCATCTTAATAAAAACAAAACCCCGCTATTTCCTGATGTATTTTATTTTATAGCTGAAAAAGAAGGCGTGACGGTAGAAGTCGCCATGCAGTGGAACGACTCATATCAGGAAAATGTATTCTGCTATACAAACAACATTCCACAGCGTGATGGTGGCAGTCATTTGGCCGGCTTTAGGGGGGCATTAACACGGACTATCAATCAATACATTGAATCCAGCGGTTTGGCTAAAAAAGAAAAAGTACAAACGACCGGTGATGATGCCAGAGAAGGCTTAACAGCCGTGTTATCGGTTAAAGTACCTGATCCCAAGTTTTCATCTCAAACAAAAGACAAGTTGGTTTCTTCAGAAGTTAAGCCACTGGTTGAATCAACGATGAATGAAAAGCTACAGGAATTTCTACTGGAAAAACCGCAAATAGCTAAAGCCATCGTTGGCAAGATTATTGATGCCGCTCGTGCCAGAGAAGCAGCGCGTAAAGCGCGAGAAATGACTCGCCGTAAAACAACGTTGGATATTGCTGGTTTACCAGGAAAGCTTGCGGATTGTCAGGAAAAAGACCCGGCATTATCTGAATTGTTTTTAGTGGAAGGGGATTCTGCGGGTGGCTCTGCAAAACAGGGTAGAGATCGCCGCACCCAAGCTATTTTGCCTTTAAAGGGTAAGATTTTAAATGTCGAGAAAGCCCGCTTTGATAAAATGATTTCATCAGAAGAAGTCGGCACATTAATCACGGCGTTGGGCTGTGGCATAGGCAAAGACGAATATAATCTGGCCAAATTGCGTTATCACCGTATTATTATCATGACCGATGCGGATGTCGATGGCTCACATATCAGAACTTTATTGTTGACGTTTTTTTATAGACAATTACCGGAGATAGTGGAAAAAGGTTATATCTATATTGCCCAACCGCCGTTATACAAAGTTAAAAAAGGTAAGCAAGAGCATTACGTTAAAGACGATGCCCAGTTAAATGAATATCTGATTCAGCTTGCGCTTGATAAAGCCCAGCTTTTTACCGATGAAACAGCGCCACCCATTCAGGGGCAAGGTCTGGAAAAACTCGCCAAAGAATTTACCGGTGTAGTGAGCGTCATCAATCGTTTATCCAGACGTTACGATGATGTTTTTCTTGAGCAATTTTGTTACATGGATGTCATTAATGACGACCTCAAACAAGATCAACAAAAACTCACCGCCTGGTTTGCCAAGCTGGAGCAACAGCTGAAAGAGTGTGAAAGCAAAGCCGTGTTCTCAATTGAACTTGACTATAAAGCCGGTAACGAGTTTTCGGCAGTTGTTAATAAAAAACTGCATGGCATAACCAAAACATTTGTATTGCCCTCGACTTTCTTTAACGGCAAGGATTACCAAAAAATTTCCCAATACGCCAATGATACGGCGGGTATGTTTAATGAAGCATCCTATATGCAAATGGGCGAAAGACAACAGCCTGTCAACAGCTTTAAACAAGCTTTTGAATGGATGATGAAAGAAATTAAAAAAGGTCAGCATATACAGCGCTACAAAGGTTTGGGTGAAATGAATCCGGAACAATTGTGGGAAACCACACTGGATTCCAATAACCGCCGGTTGTTGCAGGTTAGAATTGA
>CAIMDR010000485.1 GCA_903839795.1 uncultured Methylococcaceae bacterium
GACCGGTAAAATTATTTTTGGTAGCGTAACGGATATCCAATTTTAAGGTGGGATCTATTTTTTTTAATTCAACAAGATCAGTTGGTTTAAATGGTCCTTTTTCTACAGGTGGTTGCTGGGCACATGACACTAACAGAATTAAGCCGAGGATTATTGTTTTAAAAGACATGATGGCTGTATTTATACCGAATATACACCTTCATTGATAAAAAAAACAATCAGGCAAACAAATCCTCTCAGTTTAATTTATAAAAAATAAAATTTGCGTAAGTAAATACTTACTTATATATTTGTAAGTGAATACTTACAAATTGTAACTTATACATGAGAAGAGACGTTTTTCAGGCAATTGCCGACCCAACACGGAGAGAGATCATTAACCTGATAGCTTACGAGCCATTAAATTTAAACAGTATAGCTGATAATTTCAAGATCAGCCGTCCGGCGATATCGCAGCAAATGAAAATCTTGATAGAATGCGGGTTGGTTGAAGTTAAACAACAAGGTCGCGAACGTTACTGCGAAGCAAAACTGGATGAATTGCGACAGGTGGCTGATTGGGTAGAGCAATACCGCAGGCTTTGGGCTGAAAGGTTTGACCTGATGGATGATTTGATAGAGGTATTTAAAGCGGATGAATTGAAAGCAAGCGATAAAAAATCAGATAAAAAGAAAAAGCACAAAAAGAAGAAACATAAAAAAGATCATGGCAGCGATAAAAAATGAAACCACAATTAAGGCTGAACCGGGAAAACAAGAACTGTTTATCACCCGCGAATTTGAAGCGCCACGCGAACTGGTATTCAAAGTGTTTACCGACCCTGCATTAATAGCTAAATGGCTCGGCCCAAAAGATATGACCTGCAAGGTAGAAACATACGAAAACAAAGAAGGCGGTTTTTGGCGCTTTATACATACCGACCCTAAAGGCAATGAATACGGATTTCACGGTGTAACTCATGAAATAACTGCGCCCGAGCGTTTGATACGCACATTTGAGTTTGAGGGATTGCCCGAGCGCGGACATGTATCATTAGAAGCAGCAACTTTTGAAGCCTTACCCGGCAGGCGCACCAAGCTGGTTATTCAAGCGGTATACCGGTCGGTCGGGGACAGGGATGGGATGGTGCAATCGGGTATGGAGCGCGGCGTAAACGATTCGCACGCACGAATGGACGCTTTATTAAAAGAATTATCAACCAACTAATTTATTGAAATATGACAAAGCAATTTTGGTTAAACCTGCCGGTAAAAAATGTTGCGGCCTCAAAAGCGTTTTTTACGGAACTGGGTTTTAAATTTAATACTGGGCAAGGTAATACTGATCACTCGGCTGCAATGCTGCTGGGACAGCATAATGTAGTGGTAATGCTTTTTGAAGAACAAGCCTTTAAAGGTTTTACCAATAACGCTATTGCTAATACCGGGCAAGGTACAGAGGTATTACTGTCTGTTGATGCGGAAAGCAAGGAAGAAGTAGACGAAATGGCAAAAAAGGCAATAGCTGCGGGCGGTAAAAGCGATCATCAGCCATC
>CAIMDR010000486.1 GCA_903839795.1 uncultured Methylococcaceae bacterium
ACTAAACGGGCGTAGCGGGCAACAACTGTCTGCCAAGTCCACAGCCGCTTTACATGAATACAGCCATCAATAATGTTTATGCCATTATTTTAGCCGCCGGTGCATCCAGCCGCATGGGCTGCCCCAAGCAACTGCTCGAATGGCGTAACCGACCCTTGCTGGAACATACCCTTATCAATGCACGCTCAATTTTCAACGACCGCATCGTTGTCGTGCTGGGAGCCAACAGCGAATCAATACAAACAAGCATCGACCTGGGTGCCGTTACCGCAATAGTTAACCCGGACTGGCAAGAAGGCATGGCAACTTCCCTTCGTGTCGGCGTTCAAGCCTTGCCTGCATCGGCGACCGCAGCACTCATTTTGCTGTGCGACCAACCGTTAATTAACGCCAGCCATATTCAAAACCTGTTAAATGGCTGGCAAAGTGCGCAGAACCGCATCATCACCAGTCAATACCATCAATCCGTTGGTGTTCCCGCTTTGTTTCCTGCCGAATTTTTTGAGGATCTGTTGGCCTTAAAAGGCGACCGGGGTGCCAAATCGCTGTTACTCAAATTTAAAAATAATTTACTAAAAATACCCTTGCCCGAAGCGGAACTGGATATTGATAGTCAAGGAGATTTTGACTATTTAACCCGCCATTATTCTGCCGATGAACCTGGAAAAATCAATTAGTCCACGAAAAACACAAAACCTGTCCTGAGCGTAGCCGAAGGGAGCACGAAAATATTCAAAGAGATACCAAGCTTAAATCGTCGCCCAAAGGGTGAATAGATAAATCAATACAACATACTGATTCATTTCGTGTCTTTCCTGTTTTTCGTGGATAAACCGAGGTTTTTAGAATGAATAATAGCTAATCATCAGTTTCAGTAAATCCGCTTTATGACCGTAAGATACTCGCAATAACTTCACTTTCCCTTCAACAAGGTGTTGCTCAGCAAACACACAAGTAACAAAAGGTTATTCAAACTGATGCTTAACAAGCAGCCGACCCATGAGCATTCGTTGAAAATAGCCTGACTTTTAAGTTGCAAGCCCTCTAAAGAACAGCCTATCGATAATAAATTTAATTTAATTACAATAGGTTATCGACACTTAAAAACTATTTCTCTCGTTCTTAATAAATATCTATAAATATGGCATGGTAGCTGCTTACTCTATAAGCAGTACCCACTAAAGCCGACTGCTTAGGGGTTATCCCCATCGATTCATACTTGAATTGACAGGGTTCGGTTACTTTTTAAGAAACGGGAGATCTCTCATGAACAGTCCTTTAAAAGCGTTTAAAAACAGTGAACCGGCAATGTGCGCGCCGGACAGGAAAAAGGCGAATGTCATTTCCATTAAGTCGGGTACAAATCGCCTGATAAAAGGCTTTTCCGGCTCATCGGTTGCCGTGGCATTGGGAGATTTTAGACACGGCACTGAGTATCGCGATACCAAAGCCATGGACTATCTGCTTATCGGCATCTTGTCGATACTGGTACATAGCGTGGTGGTCGATCATTTTAAGCAGTTACCCGAAGAACCCGCATTGGTGGAGCCGGTTAAGCCACCGGCCAAGGTGCAAATTTCGTTTGTTCGGCCGCAACCACCCAAGCCGATTATTCAGCCGCCACCACCGCCTCCACCCAAAGTGGTTGCGCTTAAGAAGCCGCCCAAGCCCAAGGTACTACCCAAGCCTGCACCTCCCGTTATCCAGCCGCCGCCTGAGCCATCAACCAGTACGGTAGTTGATGCGGCGGCTCCCGTGATTCCGGCACCACCCGCCCCACCGGTTGAAAAAGTAACACAGCCGCGAGCGGGTGCCGGTTATTTGAACAATCCGCCGCCGGTTTATCCTGAAATAGCCATGGATCGTGGTTGGGAAGGCAAAGTTCTGATGAAAGTTCATGTGCTTGCCAATGGCAAGCCTGACACTGTTGCTGTACTTAAATCAAGCGGACAAACTGTATTGGACGATGAAGCGGTTAGAACCGTTAAAAAATGGACATTTGTTCCGGCGATGCGCGGAACAACCCCAATTGATGGTTCGGTAACCGTTCCTATTTCTTTTAATTTACAAAGTTGAGATTTTATTTATGACAGACACAACAGCTACTGCAACGGGAATTTCCCAAGCAGCGACCCAAACCCCTATTTCAGGCGCTGAACTTGCTGGCGCAGCTAACGGAGCGGCTGCAACCGTTTCAGATATTGCCCCCGCCGCCACCAAGCTGGCTTCAGCGGCAACGGATATAGCTCCGGCGGCTCCAGAAATTACCTCGGCTCTTATTGTGGATGCCACGTTATGGATTTTAATTGGTTTTTCTGCCGTTACCTGGGCTTTGATACTGATTAAAGGCATACAGCATCTACGGATTTCGCATCACAACCGGGTTTATGGCAAAAAATTCTGGGGGGCTTCGGATTTTCAGGCCGCCTCAGCATTACAAGGCAATAACGGCCCTGCCTCCAGAGTCGCTGAAGCGGGCTTTGCCACTTTACTGGAAGCTGACGGAGGCACCACCACTCACGATCTTGAACATACCGGTGATCGCCAGGAATTGCTGGATCGACGCCTGCGCCAACAAATGCAAAAAGAACGCAGTGCATTGGAAAGCGGTCTGGCCATATTGGCAACTGTCGGTAGTATCTCGCCATTTGTGGGTCTGTTCGGTACGGTCTGGGGAATTATGGGCGCACTAACCAGCATCAGCAAAAGTGGCTCAGCCAGTCTGGAAGTGGTAGCCGGCCCCATCGGTGAAGCACTGGTTGCCACCGCCGTGGGTATTGCCGTCGCGGTACCGGCGGTTATCGGATACAACTTTTTTATTCGCAGAAACAAGGTGATTTGGGCATTTCTTGATGACTTTTCTATCGATTTTGTCCATCTTGCCTTAAAAACCGCGTTCTTAATCAAACGTCAAGAGTCCAACACGGTTGCCTCGTCACGTTCTAACGAGCAAGTGACAAGAAAACCGGTTCTTAAAACGAATCATGATGAATTACAAGCGGAAGGAGCGCAAATCTAATGGCTTTTAATACAAAAGATGACGGCGGTGATGACGTAATGAGTGAAATCAACGTCACGCCGTTGGTTGATGTAATGCTGGTACTGTTGGTGGTATTTATCGTAACGGCTCCCCTGTTGACACAGGCAATACACGTCAATTTGCCCAAGACCGCCGAGACTGCACCGCCCGAAGAAAAAGAGGCGGTTTATATTAGTGTCGATGCAACAGGAAAAATATTCATGGACAAAGCAGAGATTGCTATCGAAGCCTTTGAAAATGAACTAATAACCCGCAAGGCCGCCGATCCTGAAATTGCTCTCAATCTTAACGCCGATGATGCCGTTCAATACGGCACCGTCGCCAAAGTGATGGCTTCAATAGAAAGATCGGGCATTACCAAGTTAGCGGTTCTGACGGCTCCCAAGAATTAGCGGCAGATCATCGATGCCGGTCGGGGTTTGCAACCCCGACCGAAGTGTTTGGATGCTTCAATAACTTTCGAAACCTTAAGCGTTAAGACGAAAGACTAA
>CAIMDR010000487.1 GCA_903839795.1 uncultured Methylococcaceae bacterium
AAAATCTACAATGACGGCACGACTCCCCCCTTTGGAAAAGGGGGGCTGGGGGGGGATTTTACAAGCGGACAAATCCCCCCTAACCCCCCTTTTTCAAAGGGGGGAACTGATGCTTTGGCGGGTGACAATCCCTTCATCGCCGACGATGACGGTATTATTCCGTTAACTGATCAGGAATGGTTTAAAGACGATGCCACCAACCGTTTTCGTGACTTTGTGCGCACAGTCTGGGGTGAAGACAATCTGCAAGAAAACCTTGCCTTTGTTGCCGAAAGCCTGTGTCTGAGTGGATTGACGGCCAAACGCGGTGAACAGAGTTTGGAAACGATTCGTCGTTATTTATCCAACCAATTTTATAAAAACCACCTGAAAACCTATAAAAAACGCCCTATCTATTGGCTGTTCAGTTCAGGTAAGCAAAAAGGCTTTGAATGTCTGGTTTATTTGCATAGATATAATGAAAGCACGTTATCGCGAATGCGTACTGGCTATGTCACGCCTTTACTGGGTAAGTATGATTCCTTTGCCATGCAACTCAACAAGCAAATGGAAGACGCCACCACCACTGAAGCCGCACGGTTAAAGAAAGACCTGATTGCCCTTGAGAAAAAACAAACCGAACTCCGCGCCTTTGATGACAAGCTTAAACATTATGCTGATATGCGCATCAAGATCGATCTGGATGATGGCGTAAAGGTTAACTACGGCAAGTTTGGTGACTTGTTGGTGGATGTAAAGGCCATTACCGGCGGCAAGGAATGACCCTCTGTAGGATGGGCGACGCTTTTTTGCCCACCAATCATATAATGGCAAAAAGTGGGCAAGAAACTGTTGCTCAACCATCATCTTTAACATTGAGAAAATAAATGATTAAATCTATTAAGATTGATAACTTTAAGTCATTGGTGGATTTTAAGTTGGATTTTGCAAAGTTTACCTGTTTGGTCGGGCTTAATGGTTCAGGTAAATCAACAGTGTTGCAAGCAATGGATTTTTTATCACAACTGATGCAGGGTGACGTGGATGAATGGTTAGAATTTCGACATTGGACAAGTGCGGATATTAACTCAAAGTTGACCAAGAAAAGTAATATTGATTTTGAAGTTACCCTGGCTGATGCCGTTTTTGGAGAAATTGTATGGAGTGGTAGTTTTAACCGTGTTAGCAAATGTTGTACGCAAGAATGGGTTAAAGTCGGTGAGGTAACTCTATTAGAAGTTGATAATAGCATCTGTAAAATTCGTAAATTATCTGATAAACCGGGAAAAACTTTATTTCCTTTGATGTTTCCTGTTGTTTTTGAATATCAAGGCTCAATTCTGTCACAATTAAAAGACAACCAAACAACTGACGTTCTTCAGTTTTTGAAGTTAGCGCTTATAAACGTTGAGTCACTTGATTTGTTATCACCTGAACTGCTTAGAACCCGAACAAAAACTGCTGGAGGCAAGTTAGGCTTGGGTGGCGAAAAACTGGCCGCTTTTATTCATGAATCAGGTAAAGACGGCAAAGAAAAGTTACAGCAGCAATTGGCTAAGGTCTATACGCAACTTGAGTCTATAGAAACACGTTCTTTGCCATCAGGGTTTAAAGAATTAGAGATAGTCGAGCGTTTTGGTGAGCAAAAAATAAAATCATCAGCCAGGCAGATGAATGACGGATTATTGAGGTTAATGGCTATTTTGTCTCAGATTGAATCCGCAAAGCCATTTTTATTATTTGACGAGATTGAAAATGGTATTAATCCAGAATTAATTGAATTCTTAATAGATCGTTTAGTTAATGCAACTACTCAAGTGTTAGTGACGACTCATAGTCCAATGATTTTAAATTATATGGAAGATGAGATTGCAGTAGCGGGTATTGTTTATCTATATAAGAATAATCAAGGTATTACTCGCTCAATCAAATTATTTGATATTCCTTCAATGGCCGAGAAGTTAAAGTTTATGGGCCCCGGAGAGGTGTTTGCTGATACAGATTTAACCAATTTGTATCAAGAAATAGACACGCTGCATTGATGGTATTGTTATGTATTTATTGTTAAGCGGTGAGGGTAAGTCCGATATAGGCGCGTGCAGTTTGGCATTAGACGCATGTGATGAAGTCAATTTTCAACCGGGGCCAATGAGCTGGATGGTTGATCAGTTG
>CAIMDR010000488.1 GCA_903839795.1 uncultured Methylococcaceae bacterium
ACACATATCAGGGTGGACAGTTTTTGACGCTGTTTTCCCCGATCCCCTGGACATTTTTCCACGCTGTTTTACACGCTGCGGAATGCGGCAATAAATAAACTATTTTCATTTAATTCCGGCTCGCTGATTGAGTTTGCTAACAAAATAACAAACAATGCGTCGGAAGATAGTGATATTCGTTTTCAGGCTATTGAGTTTTTAGTCCGGCAGGGCCACCCGGAAGCGCAGGAAATTCTGTATCATTAAATGTTATTAAGTTGAATAAGGGTATGGGTATGAGCGAACAAATTAACTCAATGAAATCCGAACGAAATCTGGCGAAACCGCTGGCAGCGATGACCATTGTACTGGTAATAAGCGGTTATTTTACTCTGTTTTGGCCTGATCTTTCGGTAGTTGAGCAGTGGATCTATTTGATTCATACCTTGTTGGGGATAATGGTCACCGTACTCTTGATGCCCTATATCATTGTTCATTTTCTCAGAACCATTGGCCTGCGGCGGCCATGGCTATCGTTTTCCGGTATTTTTTCCGCGTTAGTATTTCTGGCGCTTGCCGGGTCAGGGATATATATCGTTTTAGAAGGCCAATCCGAAGCAAAGCGTTGGCTTTTTCAGGCTCATATTTGGCTGGCGGCCATTATTTTGATTTTGCTTGCTGCGCATATTTTTTTTCATGCGCTGTTTTTGCCGGCCAGACGTAAAAAAAACGAGCCATCCAGATTTCCATCGCTGTCAGGCGGCTTGTTCAAAACCATAACACGGCTATTGCTGGCGAGTATTCTATTTGTTTTTGTTGCCACCGGCCTCTATCAGATAAGATCAAATCCATTCAAAGATGCGCCAGCGGTTGAGCCATACGACTATGCCTATGGCGAACACCCCTTCCGACCCAGTCAAACGGAAACCAGTACCGGCGGTTTCTATGATGCCAAGCGGGTAGGGAGTTCAGAACGTTGCGCAAGTTGTCACCGGGAAATAGCTGAACAATGGAAAGCGTCAATTCATGCTCAGGCCGCTTCGGATAAAGCCTATCAAACCAATATCAATTTGCTTGCAGAGAAAAAAGGTATGGCGGCGACCCGTTATTGCGAAGGCTGCCACGCGCCAACTGCATTGTTGAGCGGCCAACTTACCAAAGGCGGTAAGCTGGATACGCCGGGACACTTTCAGGAAGGTGTCAGCTGTATGGGATGTCATGGTATCGAACGTGTCGAGCATGTTAAAGGTGTAGCGAGTTTTCGCTTTAAACCGCCTACGCCCTATCTTTTTGAGGGTTCCAAGCAGACATTACCTACTTTCGTACACAATTTACTGATTCGGCTAAAGCCCGAACAGCACCGAGCCGATCTGGCCAGGTCTGTATTGGCAACGCCTGAAATCTGCGCGACCTGCCATGCCCAGTTTATGGACAAAGATTTCAATGCCTGGGGTTGGGTAAAAATGCAGGATGACTATACCGCCTGGTTAAACGGCCCTTATTCCGGCCAAACCCGGCAAACCTTTGCGCATGCCCAGCAGCGGCGTTGCCAGGATTGTCATTTCCCGCTTCAGTTGGGGGAAGATCCCTCGGCCAATCAGGAGGGATTTATCAAAACGCATTTTAATGTGGGCGCTAATACCGCTATTCCCTGGGTGACTCAAAACCTCCCTCAGTTGGAACGTACCCGCCAATTTTTAAGAGCGGATCAGATGCGCATCAGCATCGATCGCCCCAATCGGCTCGATGCCACGGAAAGCGCAAAACATGTTGATCCTAAACTGATCGAATCGACCGAAGCACCCAGTTATTGTTATCTTGGAGAAAAGGTCACTCTCAAGGTCGCCGTCACCAATGCCCAGGTTGGACATGCCTTTCCGGGAGGTACGACGGATATTAATGAGGCGTGGATACGGTTTTTAGTACAGGACGGGCAGGGACGCAAGGTCTATGAATCTGGTTATCTGGATCAAGACAATAACGTTGAAGAAAGTGCGTATTTTTATAAATCGATTCCCATAGACCGAACCGGTAATGCCGTATGGCGGCACGATTTGTTTAACATGGTCGGCGATAGTTTTAAACGCGTGATTGCCCCAGGTGGAACCGATGTCACCAGTTATTCGTTCAATGTGCCGGACGATGTAAAAGGTCCCTTAATTGTTACTGTAAGCCTGAACTATCGAAAGCTCAATAACCGTTACGCAAAGTGGGCGCTAAAAGATAATAAGGTTGAATTGCCAATCGTTGAAATGGCTTCAGGTTCGTTACTGTTACCTATTAAAATAAAACCGGAAGTTGCAGCGGTAGAGTCGAGAATGAATAGCGGTCTTCGTTGATTTAGCAACCGAACTCCTTCAGTCAATCAATATGGACTCTTAAGCTTATGTATTTGTTATGTCGTTTAATTAATTACGGCCTCTATATCATCCAATCAAAAAAGCCTCTCAAACAATGCCTCAAGCGCATTAACAACAAAACAAAAGATATTATTTTGTAATA
>CAIMDR010000489.1 GCA_903839795.1 uncultured Methylococcaceae bacterium
GATTAGTTCCCAGTCGACGCAAACTGTCTTCATCCAACTCATCCAGATGCGCCTGAAAATAACTGACTAACGTTTCCCGATAAACCAGTCGTTCAGCAATAGTACCCAAAGAATTTAGCTGTAAGCAAACCTTATCGCGAATACCCAGCTTTTTCCATAAGCGATCCATGAGCAGAATTAATTCGGCATCAATATCAGGACCGGACATGCCATAGGTCTCAACGCCCAATTGAATAAACTGGCGATAACGTCCCTTTTGTGGGCGTTCATGGCGATACATCGGACCGTAATACCATAATCGGTGCACCTGATTATGTAAGAGTCCATGCTCCAGACAGGCTCTAAGACAACCTGCCGTTCCTTCAGGACGCAAGGTTAATGAATCGCCGTTGCGATCCTCGAAGGTATACATTTCTTTTTCGACAATATCGGTCACTTCACCAATTGAGCGTTTGAAAAGTTCTGTTTTTTCAACAATGGGCAGCCGAATTTCACTATAGCCATAAGCACTGAGTACGTCTCTTAGCGTTTGTTCTGCGTACTGCCAGAGGGGTGTTTGATCAGGAAGCACATCGTGCATCCCGCGAATTGCTTGTATATTATTTGCCATAAGAGTCAGAATAGCCGGTTATTGTAAAACCGGCTTGATTTGTTTTGCTTCATCTGAAAGCGGAAATTTTTCCAATAACAAGTTTTGGTATTCTTTTGCCAGCGCTTGATTACCTAAGGCGCGTTCTGTTTGCATGCCAAACCATAACGTGCCGGAGGTATGATCTGCAACACTCAGGTATCGTTGTAAATAGCCTTTTGCCGCCCAATACTCGCCGCTAAGATAACTCATTTTTTGCATTTCCAGCAATGCCGGCGCGTAAGTGTTATTAAGAATCAGTGCTTGCTTAAAGTAAGCTTTGGCACTTTGTTGTTGTTTCATTGCCAACTGACATCGCCCGGCATTGGTTAAGGCTAACCACTGCCGGTCGTTTAACTGGGTCGAAATCGCCTGAGTCAGTAAAGCCATGCCTTGTTCATATTCACCACGGTCACACAAAAACCGGCCATAGTTGTTTTGGACACTCCAATCATCCGGCGACACATCCAGTGCACGCTCATAATTTTCTTGGGCTCGCTTATAGTCATTTAATTTTTCGTATAAAAAAGCAAAAGCATTATGTACTTGGGAATTATTGGGGTCTTTTTCTTGTGCCAGTTGTAAATTTTCTTTGGCTATTTCCAGCTTGCCCAAATCCATGTAACGCACCCCCAGTTGCAAATAAATACTACCTGCATCATCTCTTTTAGTGTCTTTGTCAAACCAAGAGGTGCAGGCCGTCATTGCAACTGCTAAAAACAGGCCACAAGCCAGGCGAATAGAGACTTGTGTTGCCTCAGGCAGCACGTTCCTCGCCCACTACCTTTAACTTGAGATGTCTGCGACTTTTATCTTCAACCTGCCCAACCAGTTGACCGCACGCCGCATCAATATCTTCGCCGCGCGTTTTCCTGATCGTAGTGACTATTCCGGCATCATTTAAAACCGTTTTGAAGCGATTAATGGCTTCTTTGCTTGAACACCGATAAGCGTTATTGGGAAACGGATTAAAGGGTATTAAATTAAGTTTTGACGGTACTGTTTTTAACAACTTAATGAGTCCGCGAGCATCGTCCATGGAATCATTAATACCATCAAGCATCACGTATTCAAAAGTAACGGTGCGTCGTGGTGCAATCTTTGCATTATCCCGGCACGCTTCCATTAACTCCTTTAACGGATATTTTTTATTAATCGGAACCAGTTCATCCCTTAACTCATCAGTCACCGCATGTAATGATACCGCAAGACTCACATCACACACTTGCGTCAAACGATACATGGCCGGCACCACACCTGATGTGCTGATCGTTACCCGGCGCTTGGAAAGCCCAAAAGTAAAATCATCCATCATCAAATTCATGGCGGCAACCACATTGTCAAAATTAAGCAAAGGCTCGCCCATGCCCATCATAACCACGTTGGTGATTTTCTTGGTCGTCCCCAAACGTTTTTGCGCAACAATAACCTGACCAATAATCTCGGCCGTGGTCAAATTACGATTAAACCCTTGTTGAGCCGTAGAACAAAAAGTACAGGCTAATGCACAACCGATTTGTGACGATACACATAAAGTGCCTCGCCCTTCTTCAGGTATAAAAACCGTTTCGATTCGATTACCGCAACTGGTTTGCAAGGCCCATTTACGGGTACCGTCACTCGCGATTTGTTCAATCACAATCTCGGGAGTGGCCAGGTAGCAATTTTCATTGAGCCAGACACGCAAAGATTTGCTCAAGTTAGTCATCAGGTCGAAATCTTCTACGCCTTCCTGATAAATCCATTTAAGCAACTGGGTTGCCCGAAAAGGTTTCTCGCCCAACTCAACAAAAAAGGCCGCAAGACCTTTTCTGTCGTAATCGAGCAAATTAAACCGTTTGGACTTAACGGGTTCTTGCACAGATTTCATTGTCTGAGAAAAAGAAAGCGATTTCTCTCGCAGCGGTTTCAACCGCATCTGATCCATGGACTGCGTTTTCATCAATGCTGGCAGCAAAATCAGCGCGAATAGTGCCGGCAGCGGCTTCTTTAGGGTTGGTAGCACCCATTATTTCGCGGTGTTTAAGGACTGCGTTTTCGCCTTCCAAGACTTGCATGATCACAGGGCCTGAAACCATAAAGGCAACCAAATCCTTAAAAAAACCACGCTCACTGTGTTCCGCGTAAAAACCTTCAGCTTGTTCTTGAGTCAGGTGCAACATTTTTGCAGCAACAATTTTTAAATCATTTTTTTCAAAACGACTGTAAATTTCACCGATAACATTTTTTGCAACCGCGTCAGGTTTAATAATTGAGAAAGTACGTTCTAGTGCCATTATGTTTTAAAACTCCAAAGTAACAGTAAATAAAATATTTGAATTGCCGATTATACCCGATAAGCGGCACATTGTAGATAAACGAGCCAGCTTAAATCTACGGTGTACGATCTATATCTGCGCCTTCTTTGACCGGGATCATCAAATCTTCAGGGCTTATGCCCAATAATAAAGCCATCGGACTGGCAATAAAAATAGACGAATAGGTGCCAAAAAATACGCCAAACAGCAGCACAATGGAAAAGTTATGGATAATTTCACCGCCCAGAAAAAACAGGGAAACCAGTACCAAGATAACCGTTAAAGAGGTCATAATGGTTCGGCTTAAAGTAACATTAACCGAGATATTCATAATTTCTTCAGTCGACTTATTTCTCATTAGCCGAAAATTTTCACGGATACGGTCATAAACCACAATCGTATCGTTCAAGGAATAACCGATCAGCGCCAGCACGGCTGCCAATACCGTCAGATCAAATTCCAGACCCAAAATGGAAAATAACCCCAAGGTAACCACCACATCATGAATCGTCGCGATGACGGCACCGGTAGAAAATTTCCACTCAAAGCGCCAGGCAATATATATCAAAATGCCGATCGTTGAATATAACAAGGCCAAAAAACCGTCTTCAGCCAAATCGTCACCGACTTGTGGCCCCACAAATTCAACGCGTCGAACACTGGCGGGTTCTGCGGTTGTTTTGTTGATTGCTTCCAGTACCTTGGTGCTTAAATCGGCACTGCTCACGCCTTCATGGGGTTTTAACCGGATCAAGACATCTTTTGCCGTGCCAAAATTCTGCACAGTGGCATCGTCAAAACCTTCAGTATCCAAGGTATTGCGCAGTACCGTTAAATCTGCCGCTTTTTGATAACCCACTTCAATCAGGGTACCGCCGGTAAAATCAATACCCATCTGCAAGCCGCGAACAGCCAGCGATCCTATTGAGATAATCATCAGCACACCGGAAAATATCAGTGCTATATTTCGGTTACCTATAAAATTTATATTTGTCGTCTTCATATTTTATTCTTCTTAAGGTATGGGCAATCCTGTGTGGCTGCCCTTGGGACAATGCTTTACGGTTGTTCTTGGACAATCCTTTACGTCTGTGAATCAAGGGCATCCGTGAAGGATGCCCCTACAGGGTTTAAATGGATAATTTCTCAACCCTGCGGTTACCGTATGTCCAGTTAATAACCATCCGCGTTCCGGTGATTGCCGTAAACATGGATGACAAAATACCGATAATCAGCGTGACCGCAAAACCTTTAATGGAACCCGTACCAAAGGCAAACAACACCACAGCAACCACAAGATTGGTAAAGTGGGAGTCAAGAATGGTGGCAAAAGCTTTATCGTAGCCAGTAAATA
>CAIMDR010000490.1 GCA_903839795.1 uncultured Methylococcaceae bacterium
AAAATTTCTTACTCTATTTATATGTAAGTATTCACCTCCCCCTTTGAAAAAGGGGGACTGAGGGGGATTTATCTAATAAAATCTCCCCTAACCCCTCTTTGTCAAAGAGGGGGACTGAATAATTACATTTATTTAGCGGTCAGTTTTCCGGGTATGTAAGCCTGTAATTCAGGCACCAGTTGCCTCATAAAAGCTTGTAACCGTTGATCAGCTTTCTCAATATCCTCTGCATTACCAACACTGGTAACCAACCTTATTAAAGCACCGTCAGTTCGGTTCATAGTCAGGGCATCGTAAAACAAATACCATTTCACCAAATATTCATTAGTTATCGTGCGTCCCCGCTGTTGAAACCAGTAATAAACCAACTGTTTGCTTTCACCCTTTTGAATAACCGCACGATTTAACTCAAGCGGGTTGCCATCAACGGTTATATCAGGAAAATTACGTTGTCCAAAATCAGTAATTTGCCAACCATCACCCGGCATACAAGCTTTAGGTGAATGTACCGCCGCACCTCTGCGTTGGGACTGGTAGTAAGCACTATAAAAATTAATGCTACTACCCGATTCTGGCTGTGCATAGTTAATAATGGCATAGTCTGTTAATTTAAGCTCATCCAGATAATATTGACTGAGGTAGTCATTACGTCCTTGCCATTTCCCCAACTGTAAGGGAAAGTTAAGAAAGGCTTTGCGTGCCGGAATAATATCTTCCCGCTCCTGGATAAAGTTGGATGCAATAGAGCTACAGACAAGTAACAATAACAACAGCACTATCGATTTATTAAATTTAAATTCAGGACTGGGTTGCTTTGCATCGGCTGACCATTCACTTGGAATTAAAACCAACTCGTTAAAAGCAACCTTTCTGCCACTGAGCCTGGAAAACAGCCACATTTCCACAAATAACAAAACCATACACAACAAAAAGACAACCCAGCCTTCAAAATCGTGCAAAAAGCCTTCTGCCATTTCTGTTCCCCAGTTATCCACCAGAACACCGATGACACCGATGCGAAAGCTGTTCATAAAAATGGTCAGCGGCATTGAAGAAAGAAAAATCAGTGCTTTTTGCCAAAAAGGGCCTTTAAACAAATAAGCACACAAAAAAGAAAGACTGGCCAAAGGAAACAAGTACCTAAGGCCGCTACAAGCATCCACTACCTGTAATTTATACGTACCCAAGTCAATGACATTACCTTCAAGATAAACCATGATATTGCAAGAACGTATAAACTCAACCCCTAGCCATGATGAAATCAACTGCAATTTTGACGACAGGTTATTGAGAATAAATCCGGGAAATGGCACCATAAATATCAAAAATAACAACGGCATCATGCCGATACGCAAGCCACGCAAGCCAAAGGCAATCGTAAACAGGCCTGTTAACGTAATAATAAAAGCGTATTGCTCAAGCGTTTTTAACGTTGTTAGCCCTCCTAAAAAACCCAAGAGCAAACCAATAATTACAAGAATAAATCCCGGCCATGCGTCTTTAAAGTGCTCAATAAATGCTAACTCACGTCGCCGAATCCATAGAAAATAGACACTGATAACGGGTATAAAAAAACCGTGGCTATATTCTTCTATGGTTAGCCAAGTATTGACCATCATCTCCAAGCTACTTTTAAAGGTATAGCCAAGCAATAACAGCGCAACAATCCAGGCAACCAAGATTGGTTTTTTTAATTGAATAAGTAAGTTACTCAAAGAGTGTAAATTCATTTTTTATGTAAATCATAAGTTAAGTGAAACAGGATGCTTGATTAATTTTTTAATGGTTAATCAATAACTAAAGTTTATTCCAACTGATTAAGGCTAAGGCTGCTTCGAGAAATTAATACATCAGAATCTCAAAGCTTTTTTGTTCATTTTCACAGGCTGCAAAGATGTAAAATAAGTAGAAAATGTGTAGCCACTCGTTATTAGTAGGTGGCGAATCCCAAGGATTAACTGATAGTAAAATATAAAGCTCACCTTGTTTAATAAAAACTTAAAAATACCTTTTAACGATTATAATTTCATAATGTTAAACTCTGATGACACTTAAAATTTGATGTTAAAATAAATACATCGAACCTATTGTAATAGGCTTTGCAAGTCGGTTTAGCTATTAAGTGCTACCCGTAATTCGACAAATACACTTCGACCTGCCATGTTACGCTAACGCGATGACCACACCAGTAATTGTAGACTGTGGAATGAAAGATGCAAAAATATTTCATTAAAAAACTAAAATAATTAAAACGAGGATTCGCAACAAATATTTTCTCACTGTGGTGTCCTAAACACTTCGAACACTATTTTCTAGGAGCGAGTTATGTCCGCGACGGGTTCGTTATACTCCGGGCATGTCATTAATGCGGTGGCATAGCAAAATGTAAGATTCACAGCACCCTTTGGAAAAGGTGGACTGAGGGGCATTTATTTAAAAAATCTCCCCTAACCCCTCTTTTTCAAAGAGGGGACTGAATAATTACTCCAAAATCAGGCAACGATTGAGGGTATTTATTGCAAATTAACGTATAAATTTTCAGATAACTCATTTCTATATCGACAGATACCATCCATTCAAGGGATGCTATCTGTATGAGTTTACAGCGCACAAACGGGAAATTTAATTTCTAAAAGCCTATCGCTACATTGCAGATAATTTTATATCATCAACACTCTAAACATCAAGACTACTTGCCTTGATGAAATCCCGTTAACATAGCTGTTTATTAAAGCTTGATGACATCAGAAATTTCATGATAGACTTACAGTATTCAAAATTTTTCATTTAAAAACTAAAGCCAATGAGTTGGTTACTTTAAAAATAAGGAGTTATATACTATTATTTTATCGTTTAATTTACCATTTTTTATTTAGTCCCTTTGCCTGTCTTATTTCTGTTACATCGAACCTCTATACTACTTCTTATTGTCCGTTGACTGCTCCAGTCATAAGACTTATACAAACATCCTTACTAAAATGGACATCATTTTGAAAAATTTACTGACATTTATTTCATTTTTTCTGGCACTCTCAACCCTTGCTTACGCCAACCCGCAACCAACCGAGCCCGTTAAAAAAGATCAAATACCAAAACAGCAACCCGTTAAAGAACAACCAGCCGCCACCCTTAATTACCTGCTTTCGCCCGGTGATTTAATTGAAATTTCGGTCTGGAAAGAAGAAGGTATGCAAAAGGAACAAATTTTGGTCGCGCCTGATGGCAACATTACCTTTCCACTTGCCGGTACTATTATGGCCGGCGGCAAGCCCATGTTTGCTGTTGAAGAAGCGATTGCCGCCCGACTGGCAAATTACATAGCGGATCCTGTTGTCACTATTAAACTGCTTCAAAACAACGGCAATACTATTTTTGTTATTGGTAAAGTTAATAAGCCCGGTCAATACCCTGCCAACAGACGTATTGATGTTATGCAAGCACTTAGTTTGGCGGGTGGCTTAACGGTTTATGCCAACGAAAATTCAATTCATGTCCTTAGGCGTGTGGGTAACGACGTTAAAATATTCCCTTTTGATTACAATGACGTGCTGGATGGTGAGCATCTTGAACAAAATATAATATTGCAAGCTGGCGATACGGTTACTGTACCTTAACCCCCCCCTTCTTAAACTACTTGATGACATCACAATGAAAAAGGGCTTTTTAGTACCGGTTATGCTGTGCGCCTCGTTTACCAGCCAGGCTACCGATTATTTTTACAATCCGGTAATAAGTTCCAGTGAACGCTATACCAGCAACATCTCATTACGCCCAACATCCACGGCGAACTGGATTAGTAAGTTATCGCCCGGGCTTAATGTTGGCCTGCGCAATGACAATGTAGATCTAAAATCAAATTTTACGTGGAATCAGTTGTTTTATACCAATAACTCCCAACTTAACATTAGCGAGCAATTGTTTAACATTGATTACCAACACCGGCGAGGGCGCTTACAATGGGGCTTGGAAGGCTCGTTTAACCACCAGTCATCATTAAACAATCTAAACACCGTCCAAGGATTTACTTTAGCTCAGGTCATGGTAAAACAGCTAAACATAGCACCGACAGTTTCGTATGCGCTAACCGAACTGAGCTCTGTTTCGTTGAACTATACTTTTACTAAGGCGGATTACGAAAAAAATACCAGCTCCTATCTCTCCAGTTATGATTATCACCAGCTATCAGGTACCTTCACGCATCTCTATACGGAACACGACAAACTAAACGCCACGGTTTCAGGTTCTCGTTACAAGATTCCGACAAGAGGCCTAACCACTTTTAATGAAGTGGGACAATTAGGTTGGCAACATAGCTTCAATGACCAACTGGTTACTTATGTCTCAGCCGGTATGAATTATGCGCAATCGGATGCACATTCGCAAGTTGGCTTGTTTCAGCCATTTGATTTAAATGGTTTTATTTTGTACGAGGATCCTAACTCGGGCGAACTTTTCCCAAATCAGAGCTACAAGACCGTTAACATCAACACCAGCGGCATTGGTGGCGTCTTTCAGGCATCGATAAAAAAATCTTTTGAGAGAGCCTCTATTTCACTGGTTGGCTCGCAAAACCAAACGCCTACCTCTCAAGGCTTGCAAACGCAGTCCCAGTTGACGTTAAACCCTACCTACACCATTACGGAACGTTGGTCGTCAGGAATGTCCGCAAATTATTCAATTTATAAAATGCCGGCCGCACAAAATGTATTTAATAACGATAGAACGTATGCTTCTGTTAATCCCAATATCAACTGGAAATGGACACCGGAAGTCAACGTAGGGTTATCGTACACCTACCGCCAACAAGAATATAAAAACAGTAATCAAATCAGAGAAGACAATGGTGTTCAGTTACAACTTACTTATCAACCCAAAATCAACAATCAGGTGAAATAGCGTGGAAAATCAAGCGATTGATATCAAAGATTATTTATATATAGTCAAACGACGCAGCAAGTTTTTATTAATCCCGTTTGTGGTAATTTTTATACTGAGTATTGTACTGTCGGTTGTGCTGCCTTCGGTCTATCGGTCTATAGCCACCATTCTGATTGAAGAACAGGAAATACCTTCTGACTTGGTTCATTCTACCGTGACCACCTTTGCCGATCAGCGTATTCAGGTTATAAGCCAGCGCATCATGACCCGCGCCAATCTGGTAGACATTATCAAGAAATTTGATTTGTATTCTAAAGAACTTAAGTCAAAATCGGAAGAGCGCGTTTTGGAAAAAATGCGTAAAAAAATTGTCGTTGAACCTATCAGTGCCAATGTCATTGATAAGCGTAGCGGTCAACCCTCGATGGCCACTATCGCCTTTACACTGACTTTTGATGATGATAATCCGGGGCTTGCCCAAAAAGTGGCCAACGAACTCACTTCATTATTTCTTAAAGAAAACATTAAATCGCGTACCGAGTCTGCACAAAATGCAACGCTTTTTTTAAGCGAAGAATCACGTCGTTTAAGAGATAAAATCAACGAAACACAAACAAAACTGGCTACTTTTAAAGGAAAAAACCTTAACCAGTTACCGCAGATTAGTCAGCTTAACCAGCAAGAACTAACCTCACTTAACAGTCAATTACTAAACCTTGATACCCAGGAACGTTCGTTACATGAACGTAAGTTTTATCTTGAAGGCGAGCTTGCACAAATTGATCCCAATGCGATGGCTACCAACTCAACCGGTAATCGTGTATTTGATATGAAAGACCAACTAAAGTTATTGGAGTCTACATATCCGTCGTTGCAATCCAAGTATTCAGCTAACCACCCGGATCTTCTTAAGGCCAAACGTGAAATTGATTCGTTAAAAAAACAGATCGGCGGCAATACCGATCTTAACAAAATGAATGCAGAACTAACCAATAAAAAAACCGAGTTGACCTTGCTGTTAAAACAATACTCAGATAAACACCCTGATGTATTAAGACTACAAAAACAGATCACTGCCTTGCAAAAGTCATTGACTACATCCAATAACACCAAATCAACCAATACCTCGATACTGCCGGACAATCCTGCTTATATCACGCTGAAAGCACAACTGCAATCCATACAGTCTGACATTGGATCGCTGGCTTATACCCGCAAGCAACTTAGCCAACAAATTGAAGAGCTTCGTAAAAGCTTACGTCAAGCACCTTTGGTTGAAAAAGAATACACTGATCTTGTTCAATATCTGGATAATACTAACCTTCGTTATCGTGAAGTGAGTGCCAGAGAAATGGAAGCGCAAATTTCGGAGCAACTTGAAGTTGAACGAAAAGGTGAACGTTTTACCTTGATTGATCCGCCTCAAGAGCCGCTGGAACCAATCAGTCCAAACCGGGGCGCCATTCTTTTTCTGGGTTTTGTTTTTGCAGTAGCCGGTGGCTTTGGCAGTGTTTTTCTGGCTGAGATGTTGGGCTCAACTATCAATAATGAAAAAACCGTTGCCTCAATTTTAGGCGTACTGCCCTTATCGAGTATTCCCTATCTGGAAAGCAAAGAAGAAAGTGAAGCCGCTACAAAAAGGCGCTTCATGCTACTGATCGGCACCTTGATTGCAATTGTCCTGGCTATTATAGGTTTCCATTTCCTGGTGATGCCGCTAGACGTGTTTTGGTACAAACTGCTGCGTCTTATCGGCAATATATAAATCATAATCCGGAAATAAATCATGAACTCAATAGATACTATAAAAGAAAAACCGAATACCCCATCAATTCAATACGCTACGTTACCGGCAGATAGCGAGCACTTTTTCTATACGCAGACGCGTATTCTGCCCACCCAAAAAAGTCACCTACAGAAAAACCGGATTATTAGCGGCTTTAAACCGGGCGAATGGCTTGAATCTTATAAAATGCTGCGCACGCGCTGTCTGCAAGTTATGGATGCGAACGAATGGACGACGCTAGCCATCACCAGCCCTAACGAAACGTCAGGCAGCAGCTTAACGGTGGCTAATCTGGCTATCAGCATCGCTATGGAATTAAATCGTAGCGTGCTACTGGTTGATACCAACTTTATGAATCCCGGCATTTGCAATCTGTTTGGACTTAATACAGAACTGGGGCTAAGTGATTATTTGTTACACGACACACCGATTAGTGAATTGTTGATTAATCCTGACTTGGATCGTCTGGTAATTTTACCGACGGGTAAAGAAATGCTTAATACGCCAGAAATGTTGCGTTCACCCAAAATGATACGCTTGGTACATGAGCTAAAAAACCGTTATCCTTCAAGAGTCGTCATTTTTGACATGCCGCCTTTATTATCACAGGCTGATACACTGGGCTTTGCCCCTTGTGTGGACTGTGTTTTACTGGTCGTTGATGAAGGTCATACCAAAACCGCTGAGCTTAAAGAGGCGGCATCGCTACTAAAAAATATTAATGTATTAGGTACCGTGCTTAACAAGGCCAGTAATAAAAAAATCAAATACAAAGCAAGCTAGCTCTTTAATCATTTGGGTAAGGTGTCCTGGCCTTACCCTGCCTTGATGATAGTGACCCGCTATTAAGATCATAAATCACTGTTAAAACCGACTGATAAATGAGCATCCTTGATAGAAGCCCAAAAGTAATTGACACTTTTTTTATCACGAAACATACTAATAATTTTTGTAGATCGGATTAGCGACAGCGTAACCCGACAAATCGAAGTATCTACAGAAAATAATGTCGCTTAATCAACGAAGGTTTCTATAACTTGCGTTTAACTTAATGACGGTGACGTAACCGATACCTTGTCAGTTTTGAAAACAAACCAAGGTTTGCACTCCGGCTTTTAGGCAACTTAGATAGCTTGCTATATATATAAGCCCACCCTAAATTACCAATAATGACTTACACCCATCGGGTTGCTTAATTGCCGCCTCAAAAAATGGGTATCAGCTTTAACTCGACCGATAGGTGTTGCACAAGTTTAAGTTAACTCGCAATAAATAACCCACACAATCATTGCCCGATTCGGGGAATGGTAATATGTGTATCCCGCACCTTAAACCGCATCACTAAAGGTAATTATTCAGTCCCCCTCTTTGACAAAGAGGGGTTAGGGGAGATTTTATTAGATAAATCCCCCTCAGTCCCCCTTT
>CAIMDR010000491.1 GCA_903839795.1 uncultured Methylococcaceae bacterium
CACTTCTTCGTCAAGTTGTCGTAAATCGTGATTGCTGAGTGCCATATTTTAAGGGTTTGTTTTTAGCGAAAATAATAACATATAGTCATGAGCAATGAAAAAAATTAGCAGGGAGGTGAATGATTACAGTACAATTCATAAGAAGCCTTAAATTTACTGGTATAATTGTAAGTATTCACCTCCCCCTTTGAAAAAGGGGGATCGAGGGGGATTTATCTAATAAAATCTCCTACCCCCTCTTTTTCAAAGGGGGGGACTGAATCGTTACGTATAATTCAAGCTGTCAAAATTAAAGTAAATCAATTCACAGCTTAATGTTGGTTTTTGTTATCGCTAACTTGCAAGTGTTGATTCATCAAAACAACCCAATCAGGATTTAATCAATGTTACCTAAAGTACCCCATTCAAAAAAGCTGCTTGTTGTGGCTTTAGTCAGTCTGCTAACGGCTTGCGGCGGCTCTGAAGAAAGAAAAGCCAAGTACATGGATGAAGGGAAGCAGTTATTTACAGCGGGCGATTATAAAAAAGCCCAACTGTCTTTTAAGAATGTTCTGCAAATTGACCCCAAAGACGTTGAATCCCGTTACCAAATGGCTGAATCTTTAAGCAAGTTAGGCGAGTTACAAAATGCCGTGAGTCAATATATGGCGGTAATTGGTGAAGATCCCAAACATTTGATGTCCCGCTTAAGGATGGGGCAAATTTATTTGATGGTTAATCAGGCTGATAATGCAGAAAATATGGCGAAAGAAGTTCAGGCTATTGATCCCGAAAACGTTGAAGGCATCGTGTTGATGGGCGGTGTTTTTCTCGCTAAAAATAACACGGATGGTGCAATAACACAGTTCGAAGCGGCACTGAAAAAACAACCCGATGATGTTCAGGCCAATTTATTAATGGCCTCTCTTGATGCCAGGGCGGGGAAAATTGATCAGGCCATCGCCAGGTTGCAAAAAAATAGTGAAAAAAATCCGACTGAGACTTCACCGTTGCTAATGCTTGCCAAGTTGTATACGGATACTAAAGCGATGGATAAAGCACAGCAAACCCTTGAGACTATCGTTAAAATACAGCCCAAACAGTTGGAGAGTCGTAAACGTTTGGCTTTATTTTTACTGGCCAGCAATCAAGTAGACAAAGCAGAAGCGGTATTGCGGCAAGCGGTTAAGGATTTGCCTGACGATGTTAATGCCAAGTCCATGTTAATTGATTTTTTGGTGGCTAAAAGAACACCGGAAATAGCGATTGCCGAATTGCTTCCGTTGATTGAAGCAAGTCCGCAGGAATATGAATTACGCTTCAAAATGGCTGATTTAGAGCTTGCACAAAAGCATGTTGATAAAGCAGAGCAGGCGTTAAAAGAGATTGTTGAGCTTGATAAGTTGGGGCCGCAATCTATTAAGGCACGTAACGGCCTTGCCAAGTTGTATTTGGCAACTAAACGCGTTGACGAAGCCAAAGAGATGATTAAGCAAATTATCGAAGAAAATCCGCGCGATGTCGATGGGTTATCGTTACGTGGAGAGATAGCGTTGTCAGAAAGCAAAATCCCTGACGCGATTGGTGATTTTAGAGCGGTACTGGTTGATCAACCTCAAAATATTAAAATACTTAAATTATTAAGTACCGCGCATTTGATGAATAAAGACCCTGTTTTGGCGCGAGAAAACATGGAAAAAGTTGTCCAAATTGCGCCTAAAGATGAAGCAGCCAGACTTGATTTGGCCAGTTTACTGCAACAATCCGGTGAGACTGACCGTGCAGTACAGCAAATTAATGATCTATTAATAGCCGATCCCAAAAGCAAACGCGGATTGGAAGCTATCTATAAAGTATATATGGCTCAGAAAAAGTGGGACAAGGCGCAAGATACGTCAAAACGCCTGCAAGAAGCGACTCCTAAAGAAGGTATGGGGTATTTTCTATCGGGCTTGGCTTTTCAGGCAGAAGGAAAGGTTGATAAAAGCGTGCCTGCTTTTGAAGCTTCTTTGGCGATACAACCCGATGCGATTGAGCCTTTAACACAGTTGATTAAAAGTTACCTGTCGCTTAAACAGAAAGATAAAGCGATGGCTAAATTGAATGAAGTTATCAAGCAACAACCCAAAAACTTTGTCGCTTACAATTTACTGGGCGGAGTTTACTTTAGCGATAAAAAGTTTAAGGAGGCGATTGGTGCATTTAAAAAAGCGTCAGTTATCAAACCTGAATGGCCCATTCCTTATCGAATGATAGCCATGTCTTATGGTGCTCAAGCGAATAAAGCGGATGCTATAAAAACATATCAGGAAGGACTTGTTAACACGAAAAGCGCAATGGAACTGGTTAATGATATAGTCACTATTTATACCAAAGATGGAGAGCAAGACAAAGCCATTACGGTGTTAGAAGAGGGTTATAAGCAGCATCCTGAGTCAATGGAAGTGCTTAACAATTTAACCAGTTATTTGTCGGATAATGCCAAAGACAGTGCGAGCATTGAACGGGCCGCTAAACTGGCTGAACCGTTAGAAAAAATCGATAACTCTAATACACTTGATACCGTCGGCTGGATTGCTTATAAGCAAGGCAACTATACCAAAGCGCTTGAATTATTGTTAAAAGTTTTAGCAAAAGAACCGGAATCCGCAGTGAGTAATTATCATTTGGGCATGATTTATTTCAAGCAAAATGATACCGCTAAAGCCCGTGAATTTTTACAAAAAGCCGTTGATAAAAAGACTGATTTTACTGGGCTGGATACGGCAAAAGAAACCTTAAAAGTGCTTGATAGCGCAGGAACTGTTAAGCAATAGAAATTGGGTAATCAACTGGTAATTATTCGGCCTCCCTCTTTGTTAAAGAGGGAGAGCTGAATACTTACCATGAAGTTTTGAGTTCATACGGATAACATCCCTTAAAGGGATGGTATCCGCTAGCATCGAAATTATTTATCTGAAAATATATAGATCTGGGTGCAAATAAAACTCTTTAGTGGTAAGTATTCACCTCCCCCTTTGAAAAAGGGGGACTGAGGGGGATTTATCTAATAAAATCTCCCCTAACCCCTCTTTGTCAAAGAGGGGGACTGAATAATTACAG
>CAIMDR010000492.1 GCA_903839795.1 uncultured Methylococcaceae bacterium
AACATGGGGCCTTATGTCGGTCAGTTTGTCGCCAAGTTGTTCAATGTGTCTGAGCACCATCAAGTGCAAAGCGTTAAAATCAAGGATGAAATTGACACAATTTTTACCTATAAAAATGAAGTGGTAGAAAAACTGGGCGTTGTGTTTAAAGGCCAGGATACCAGTGACTGGGCTATTTCTGTTATCCTGAATCGGTTCGATTTGTTGATTGAAGCCGGTTTTTCTGAAGCCAATCAAGATAATGATCCTGAACATCGTGTTGCGCGTGTTGGTGCAGTGATTGGCTTACTGTCCAGCCATTACAAACTGCTTGCAAAAGGGAAAGCCAGTGCTTACGAAAATGCGGATGAACAAGTTGCTGCGTTACGTGCAAAATTGGCAGCCCATGAACTGGCGGCAACTGAATTTAGCGATATTATTAATACAGCGGATGCGGCTGAATTTATCAGCGGCTTAATGGATGTCGTGCAACGTTGGAGCTTTGTCGCTCAAGAAGATAACGATATAGTCGCTGACTGGTTGAGTTTTAAATTTCCTGAAAAACGTGATTTTGACCACTTGGTTGGGCATGACACCGTAGATCGTGGTGAATTTACTGCGTGGATGGGTAGTTTGGAACATCGCCGCCGCCGGGATGGCTTTAAGTTAACCGATCCAAGATACAATCAACGTCAGGTATTGTCAGAAGTTAATCATTGTATTTATTGTCATGAACGCGATACCGATTCATGCTCAAAAGGCATGCGTAACAAGAAAACCAATACCTTTAAAATTGATCCGCTGGGTGTAACCACTATCGGCTGTCCATTGGATGAAAAAATATCGGAAATGCATTTGGTTAAACGCAATGGCGACAATATTGGCGCCTTGGCTATCATCATTATTGATAATCCGATGTGCCCGGGTACCGGTCATCGTATTTGCAATGAGTGCATGAAAGGCTGTATTTATCAAAAAACCGATCCGGTTAATATTCCACAAATTGAAACCAATGTACTGACTGATGTGTTGTTCATGCCTTACGGTTTTGAAATATACAGTTTGCTGACTCGCTGGAATCCGTTAAACGTTAAGCGCCCTACCATGCTGCCTTATAATGGCAAAAATGCCTTGGTGGTAGGTTTGGGCCCCGCCGGTTATACCATGAGCCATTATTTATTAAATGAAGGCTTTGGTGTGGTCGGTATTGATGGCTTAAAACTGGAGCCTTTGCCGGTAGCGTTAACCGGTGATGCAAACACGCTGCCTATGCCGATTGTTGATTTTAATGATCTCTACGAAGATTTGGATAAACGAATTTTGGCGGGTTTTGGTGGTGTGGCTGAATACGGTATTACTGTTCGTTGGGACAAAAACTTCCTTAAAGTGATTTATCTGACACTGCAACGACGTGAAGCATTTCGTGCTTATGGGGGGGTACGTTTTGGTGGCACATTGACCATTGAAGATGCTTGGAGTATGGACTTTGATCATATTTGTATTGCGTCTGGCGCAGGCAAGCCGACCGTTATTGACCTGAAAAATAATTTGATGCGGGGCATACGTAAAGCCTCTGATTTCTTGATGGCGTTGCAATTAACTGGCGCGGCTAAGGCGTCTTCAATGGCTAACTTGCAAGTGCGTCTACCGGCAGGTGTTATCGGTGGTGGTTTGACGGCGATTGATACCGCAACCGAGTTGATGGCGTATTATCCTGTTCAGGTGGAAAAAATCCTGCATCGTTATGAAACACTGTCTGCCGTTTATGGTGAGCAGGTGGTTCGTGGTCGTTACGATAAAGAAGAAACGCTTATCCTTGATGAATTTTTAGAGCATGGTAAAGCTATCCAGGCTGAACGCCAACGCGCTGAAACCGAAGGTGAGCAAGCGCATTTTCAACCGTTGGTGGAATCATGGGGCTGCGTAACGCTGTTTTATCGCAAAGGCATGATTGATGCTCCGGCGTATCGCCAAAATCATGAAGAAATTAACGAGGCCTTGGAAGAAGGTATTGCCTTGGCAGAAGGCATGAGTCCGCTTAGTGCCGATGCCGATGAATACGGACATTTAAATGCCGTCGATTTTGAAAAGTTGGTGCTGGAAGACGGTCGCTGGAAAAGCTCGGGACAGATCATCAAGGTTCCTTTACGCAGTTTGTATGTTGCTGCGGGTACCTCGCCCAACACGATTTATCAAAGTGAATATCCCGACACGTTTGTGATGGACAAATGGTTTTTTCAACGCTATGAACCCGAATGGACAAACGATTCTGTTGAGTTAGTGCCTATGAGCGATGAAGCGTTCCCTAAGCTGGGTAAACCTGCGCCGCTGACATCCTATCAAAAAGACGGTAAATTTATCAGCTTTTACGGCGACAATCATCCGGTCTATGCCGGCAATGTGGTAAAAGCGATGGCCAGTGCCAAAAATGGTTACCCCTACATTGTTAAATTATTTGAACAACAGCTGGCCAATCTAAATCCGGCACAACAGCCAGAACGTGATGCGGCCTTAAAAGACTTGTTTGCTCGCTTGGATGAATCCTTCAAAGCCACTATCGTCGCCATTAATCGATTGACACCGACGATTATCGAAGTCGTTGTAAAAGCACCGCTGGCCGCTGAAAAATTTCATCCCGGACAATTTTATCGGGTGCAAAACTATGAAGCCATTGCGCCAACGGTTGAAGGCACCGCATTGGTTGCGGAAGGATTGGCGTTGACTGGAGCAGAAGTCGACAAAGAAAAAGGCACGATTTCCTTGATTGCACTAGAAATGGGTTCATCTTCGCGCCTTTGCGCAACCTGGAAAGTCGGTGATCCACTGGTCGTTATGGGCGTGACCGGTACGCCGACTGAAATACCGACTAACCAAACCGTATTGTTACTGGGTGGTGGCTTGGGTAATGCCGTACTGTTTTCCATTGGCAAAGCACTACGAGCCGCCGGTAACAGGGTTATTTATTTCGCGGGTTATAAATTTACCCAAGACCGTTTCAAAGTTGAAGATGTTGAAGCGGCCGCTGATTTAATTATCTGGGCCGTTGATAAAGGCGAAGGCGTGGAAGCAATAGTGCCAACCCGTCCACAAGATAAAACCTTTGTCGGTAATATTCTGGAATGTATGGTGGCTTATGCTACTGGCGAATTGGGTGAGCAACCCATTTCACTGGCGGATGTTGATCATCTTATCGTGATCGGTTCAGACCGCATGATGGCGGCAGTAAAATCCGCCCGTTTTGATGTGCTAAAACCGTATCTCAATAAAGCCCATCACGCGGTCGGTTCAATTAACTCTCCCATGCAGTGCATGATGAAAGGTATCTGTGCCCAGTGTATGTGCAAACATATTGATGCCGAAACGGGTCAAGAAACCTTTGTGTATTCCTGCTACAACCAGGATCAGGATTTGGATAAAGTCGACTTCCCGCATTTGAATGCACGTTTACGGCAAAATACCGTGCAGGAAAAATTATCGAATCTGTGGCTGGATTATTTGTTGATGAGACAGAAAGAAACGGCTGAGTAAAGTTGTTTAAAAAGGGTGAGCAGTGTTCACCCTTTTTTATTTTATACGGGATCAAAAAGTATTGATTGAATAAATAATATGCTTATTACGATTGAAAATTTCGGCGCAATTAAACACTTCCAATGTAACCGATCAGAGCCCTAGATTAAACGGCAGCCAATTCGGGTATCTGCGGTAATTTTGGAATATCACATCCTTGTCGGCGCAATTTGATGACATCCCGAATATACAATAATGGTGAGCCATTTCTTAATCGACAGGT
>CAIMDR010000493.1 GCA_903839795.1 uncultured Methylococcaceae bacterium
AGATAGTTTTACAAGCAAGAAAATTGATCAGATTGTTTTTAATAGTGCCAATCTGATCAACTCGTAATTTTTGACCTCCCCCTTGGAAAAATGAGGGCTGAGAGAGATTTATCTAATAAAATCTCCCCTAGCTTCTCTTTATTAAAGAGGGGGAAGTCTTAATAATTTATGGACTCTGGTTTTACCTGCGAATGGTTTTAAATGAGAGCACTAAAATTAACGCCTATACCAACTAATTTGGGATGCTGAAATAGAAAAGTGAAAATTATGTTTAATATAAATGATAAAGAAACAAAAAAAAATATCATAACTACACTATTGGTTATTGCTGGTTTTGTTATATGGATAACAATTCAATTGTTTCCAGAGTTTCCTATGAAGATGTGATTAATAGTATCGGCAGTTAACTGCAGATTTCATCCTCTAAGATTTATAATTATCTCAAGCCACTTGTTTTACAACCCTTGAGCAAAGTCCCCAAGCCTTCCGCATTCAACTCTGCTAGAACTTCACGATAAATTGATGACGCTTCTGGTGGTATTCATAAAATGAAACTTTGCGTAAGGTAATAACTTTATTTATTATCCTTAAGTGTAATTGTTCTATTAAAAGCGGAAACGCCAACAACGCCAAGGAATAGTTAAAGCAATTAAAGTACTGTATATTGTCGCTACGCAAAACGACAGTACAAAAAACTCATGGCGACCCAATAACGGGAAACGGGGTGCTGAAAAATTTATTACAACGCTTGTTTGGAAACATCCTGCAAAACCTGCAACATGGGTGATGCACAAGTAAAACCACAGCAAGACCCGGGACTTTTCCTCTTAGAAACTTGTGTGATGACGCCTGGATGACTACAGAACCTGCAATTTTAATTCAACAATTAAGTAAAAGTTATCAAGAGTCGGGGCAGCAGCATGAGATTTTTAGTGACTTGCAATTGCAGGTGAGTCGTGGTGAATTTATTGTTTTGCTGGGCCGTAGCGGTTCAGGCAAGTCTACTTTTTTAAATCTGGTCAGTGGTATTGATCCACCGAATAGCGGCAAAATTTTTATTAATGGCACCGATATTACCGGACTTTCCGAGCATGACCGCACGCTGTTTCGACGTCATCATATTGGTTTTGTATTCCAGTCTTATAATTTAATCCCTACGTTGACGGTTGCGGAAAATCTGCTGTTGCCATTGGAACTCATCAAACGGGTAACTCGCGCCGATCGTGACAAGGTCGCTGAATTGTTGGAAAAATTATTGTTATCGGATCGGCTTGACAGTTATCCGGATCGTTTATCCGGTGGTGAACAACAACGGGTTGCGATAGCCCGTGCTTTAATTCATGATCCGGATGTGATTCTTGCCGATGAACCCACCGGAAATCTGGATTTGGATACCGCCGAACAGGTATTGGCGTTGCTGGATATTTTAGTCAGAAAATCAGGTAAAACCATGATTATGGCAACCCATAGTCAGGAAGTTATCGGCCAGGCTGACCGGGTTTTATCCATCCGCAACAAGTTATTGCTAACTCATGAATTCCCTTCTTAAACGCGCCAGTCGCAATTTTTTATGGCAGCATCCGTGGCAATTGGTGCTGGCTATCGTGGGCATTGCGTTGGGTGTGGCCGTCGTTATTGCTATTGATTTGGCAATGGAAAGTTCACTTAAATCCTTTAATCAGGCGGGCAAGGCCTTTTCCGGGTCGGCAACACATCGTATTATTGCCAGTGATGGCGGGCTTGATGAAAGATTGTATTCCCAATTAAGGGTAGGGCAGGGCATCGCCCATTTATCACCGGTGGTCACCGGTTATGTAAAGCTGGCGCAAGCCAATAAAGAGAGTTTTAAATTAATCGGTATTGATCCGTTTATTGAAAAAGCCTTACATTCGGGTTGGCAAAGTCAGCAACAAGACAAGTCTGCCCCGGATTTTTTAACCCGCTTGCTTACCGAACCCAATACTGCGCTACTGAGTGAAGAAACTGCAAAGCGCCTGCATTTGCAAGTCAATGATCAGCTAACGGTTATTACTGACCAAGGCCTGCAACCACTCAAAATAATAGGTTTGCTTACGTTTGATGATGCCGTGTCAGAACAGGTATTGGCTAAGTTGATTATTACCGACATTGCCACAGCCCAAGAGGTATTGGGGTATTTTGGTCAATTGAGTTCTATTGAAATGCGGTTTGAGAAAGATGTACCGGCAACGTTGGCAGCGATAAAAAAGACGTTGCCCGGTAATGCCGTGGTGGTGTCTATCGATAGTCAGGCCGATTCCATGCGGGAAATGACGCGGGCCTTTTCTATCAACTTAAAGGCATTGGGTTTGCTGTCCTTGTTGGTGGGCATGTTTTTAATCTATAACACGATGACCTTTCTGGTTATCCAACGGCGGCGCTTAATCGGCAGTTTGCGTTTATTGGGCGTCACCCGGCAGCAGATTTTTAAACTCATTATTGGTGAAGCGTTGGTGTTGGCGATAATCGGCACTTTACTGGGTATCGCGCTTGGCATCGTCTTGGGGCAAGGGTTGCTGTATTTAATCTCGGGAACCATTAACGCCATTTATTTTCGTATCGACGCCGCTTCTTTAATGATTACCCCGTTACAAATCGGCAAGGGTATGGTGCTGGGCATCAGTGCGACCTTGTTGGCGGTATTGCCGCCTGCATTTGAAGCGACACGCTTGTCGCCGGTTAAGGTTTTGGCACGATCGCAACTGGAATCGGGCAGTCGTCAGTTAATCAAAAAAGTGGGTTTAATCAGTGCAGTCTTGATAGTCGGGGGCTTGGGGTTAGCGTTTTTTTCCGGTAAAAGCATCACCTTGGGCTTGGCCAGTATTTTTTTGATATTGTTTGGCTTTGGCTTATTGACGCCCGTGATTACTTTGTTATTGATGACGCTGATTGAGCGGTTATTTGCAAGGTTTTTAGGCGTTTTGGGGCGGTTGCCGGCACGCATGGTCTCCGCTGAAATCAGTAGGACAGGTATTGCCATAGCGGCATTGATGATTGCCGTATCGGCTACCATCGGCATGGATTTAATGATAGGCAGCTTTCGCCAAACGGTTGCGCAGTGGGTCCATTCCAGTTTGCCAGCCGATCTTTATGTGTCCTTGCCAGGCGATAAAATGACTGCCGATAAGGCCTTGGCTGATCATCAGTTGAAGCAAAAAATAGCTAATCTTGACGGGGTAAAAATACTCAGTAGTGCCTTGCATACCCAGTTAATTGTTGAGGATCAACTGACCAAACTATCGGTATTTGAGCTCAATGAAAAATCCAAAGAAGGCTTTATCTTTAAACATAAAGTGAACGACGACCTTTGGCACCGGTTTGAAAACCAACAGACCGTCATGGTAACCGAACCTTATGCTTATCATCACGCAGTCAAGCCAGGTCAAAAGATTTTATTAAGAACCGGTCAAGGTGAACAGGCGTTTGAAGTTATCGCCATTTATGCAGATTACAGCGGTGATCAAGGTCATCTGGCGATAAGTCGGCAGAATTACCAGCACTATTGGCCCGATTTGGGTTATTCCGGTATTGGGATTTATGCCAATCAAGGCGCTGATTTAAAGCAACTGGAGAGTCGGGTCAGTCAACTACTGACGGCACAGCAAACCGTGAAATCGGATCAGGATATTTATAAAGCCTCTATGGAAATATTTGAGCAAACCTTTACCATTACCGAAACCTTGCGCTGGCTGTCTGCCGGTATTGCTTTTGTGGGGGTGTTCAGTGCCTTAATGGCCTTGCAGTTTGAGCGGACACGCCAGTTGGGTATTTTACGGGCAATCGGGATAACCTCTCGCCAGTTAACGGTGCTGATTATCAGTGAAACCGGATTGATGGGACTGGTTGCCGGATTGTTGGCTGTTCCTGTCGGTTTTATCGTAGCTTATGTGTTGATTTTTGTGGTTTATCAGCGCTCATTCGGCTGGACGATGGCCTTTTATGTTGAGGCAGGCGTTCTGTATCAAGGTGTGGGCTTGGCGTTTGTTGCCGCTTTGCTTGCCGGTGTTTTTCCGGCTATAAAAATGGCACGAACCAAACCCGCCGAAGCGTTGCGTATCGAATGAAAAGAAAAGGGTGGGTTGCCTTAGGGTTGATGCTTTTACTGGTGATTGTTGGGTGGCAGTTTTTTATAGCGCCTTCTGATATGAAATGGGTTACTGACCGTTTTTTTAGCACCACACTCGCTAAAAAAGACGATGCTTTTAGTCATGTTTTATCCAAAGATGATCCAGGTTTTGCGAGGGCGTTAACGCCGCAAAAGTTTACCTTCCCAATCGACCACGGCCCACACAATCCCTACCGGACTGAGTGGTGGTATTTTACCGGTAATTTAAAAAATACCCAAGGTCGGCAATTTGGTTACGAGCTGACATTTTTTCGTTTTGCGCTTAACCCCGAAACACCGGAATCAAAATCTGCCTGGCGAAGCAATCAACTGTACATGGCACACTTAACCTTGACCGATGTAGAGAAGAGCCGATTTTATACGGATGAGCGATTTAGCCGGGCAGGCAATGATCTTGCCGGTGCTTTAACTAAAAAATATCAGGTTTGGTTGTATGATTGGTCGGCAAAAACAGAAGGTGACGCCGATTTTCCCTTGCGGCTACACGCCAAAACGGATGACTTTGGGATTGATTTATTATTAACGTCACAAAAAAGTTACATATTACAAGGCGACCAAGGCTTAAGCCAGAAAAGCTTGAAACCCGGCAATGCCTCGTATTATTATTCGTACCCGCGTCTGGAAACCAAAGGTGCTGTCACAATTGCCGGTGAACAATTTTCAGTAACCGGTGCCAGTTGGATGGACAGGGAATGGAGCACCAGTGCCTTGTCAGAGGAGCAAAGCGGCTGGGACTGGTTTGCCTTGCAATTGTCGGATAACACCGAGTTAATGTTTTATCAATTACGGCGTAAAGACGGCCAACCGGATAGCAACAGTTCAGGTTCTTTTGTACTCGCGGACAACGCAAAAATACCCTTGAAAGAGAGGGATGTCGCCATTAAAATTCTCGATAACTGGAAAAGTCCCCATTCAAAAATCACTTATCCATCACGTTGGCATTTGAGCATTCCGAATCAGAATCTTGAGATTGAAATTGTTCCATTACTTAATGATCAGGAACTCAATGTCAGTTATCGGTATTGGGAAGGCGCTGTCAGCATTAAAGGTACTAAAAACGGCACGCTTATTTCTGGTCAGGGTTATGTTGAGTTGGCCGGGTATAAGTAAATTGATAATCATCAATGCTCAGTATGTTCTCGACAAAGCGCCAAATAGCGTACAACTTTGTGGACCCTTTGTGACTTTATTTGTTAAATGATAACGATTGTAGTCAGTGGATATAACGATTTTACCGTGAGGTTACCGCAACCTTTCATTACCAATCCTAATTCCCGGCAAATCAATGGGTTAATGATAGAAAAAACGACTATCTGGTTTGGATCACTTTGTGATTTGTGGTTATTTCCAATGAATGCTCTTGTGTATGATTATTATATTTTACTGGTGTAATGCTACACTTTTCTTGCTATTTTCACATCCCGTCAATGGCCAATAGAATTGAGCCACTTTCGGCCATTAATCAACGGAAACAAGTTGTGCATCAAGCCCATCTCGGAGTGTGTTGATTTTCGTTGAAACTGACCACCAGCTCACGACCCAAACCAGTCATCGAGATATAGATTTAAGCTTCCTCAAACCTGCCATTCACCAAGTAACATTGTCGATCCACACCATCACGATTATTTGTTTAATGAAAATCAATGAGCTCATGGTTTTTAGAGTCGTATAATATTTATTATTCTGATGAAATCGTAGGCATGCGCAAACTCTATTCAACCAGGCGGCCACAAGAGAGAACCGGAGCGTCATCTGGACTTAATGAATCAAGATAGACGCTTCCGAAATCTGTTATGTCGTGGTAGGTTTTATTTGTTTTCCATTGAGTATTAACAACCTATAAGGCGCGTAAATATCGATGCTTCGGATCAGAGGCTTCTGGTTGATCCGAGTTCATGATGTTAAGTGCGACTCCAGTTGTCTGCTGTTCGAGTATCGGTGCATCGGTTACCAATAGCGTGGTTCCAGGAGTCAGGATGTCATAGAGGGCTTTAGCAAAGTTTGGTGGCATTTGGATTCGCCCTACATGGTCAGATTTTAAAGCTTGCCCGTGCTCGTCGGCATGACCCGGAATGCCTACCGCCAACCAACGATGTGCCGATGCGTTCTTTAAGATGGGACTAGAACCTATGCCCAAGCCCTCCTGCATGATGAAGGCATGTGTGCCGAAGGGGTGCGTAGGCCGACTAATTGCAAGTTTTGAACGCCCAATCTCGACACCATTGCGATAGACCAGCACGCGCCGGTCATCCCTGCTCATTATGATTGAAATGGGCCCCTCCGTTACTTTTTCCGGCTGCCACCGGAACTCCTCGGAAGCACTCAGACGGGGCACCTTAACCACTTTGCCTTTCCGAGCGTCAACAGGTGAAAGCGCCGCCGGATGTACGACTTCAGTAGGATCATTTTGCTGATCTGCAATGACGACTGTCATGCCCATCGGTGAAGCGGCAAACAATAGACTGGCAAACTCGGAGGGTAGATGGATACATCCATGGGAAGAGGGATAACCGGGAAGCCCCCCCTGCGTGCAGAGCCACACCATCCCAAGTCAATCGCTCGGTATAGGGCATCGCCGCATTATTATAAGTTTTCGAGCTATGATCCTTGTCCTTCTGTAGAACCATGAAGACTCCGGTTGGCGTACCGTGGCCGGGTTTGCCGGTACTTGCTGTAGATACGCCAATGCGGATGCCGTTGCGGTAGACGTAAGCCTTCTGCTCAAGAAGGCTTACCACCACCACGATTGGGCTCGCGGGCACTTGCATCCCCTTTCCATATAAATTGTCCGGGGTTGAGCATGATTGGGACCGTATCGACTGGTCGAGATGTTTTATCACCCCAAAATGGCGTTGCAACTTACATTGAGCGGCTATAACCCTATGAAAAATTCATTTAAACTATACCCAGATTGTAATATTTCAGAGATAGAAAAATGCCCGCAGAAAATACCGTCGCCACTTACTCAATAGAGCGTTTAGA
>CAIMDR010000494.1 GCA_903839795.1 uncultured Methylococcaceae bacterium
GATCTAAATTGGAACTGCTGTAAAGGGATTCCTCGTTCATGGATAGTCTCCAAAGTACATAATTCGCTGCGTATAGTTTAAATCATTTTTATCTTGGATGGGGTGCGGAATGTCGGCTATAGATTTTCAGATAAATAATTTCGATGATAACGGATACCATCCCTTTGAGGGATGTTATCCGTGTGAGTTAAATTGTCGTGTAGTGGAAGTTTAATTTCTGAAAGACTATAATTAATAACAGCTCGCTAATTTTTTGTTCCTATTGAACAGCTTGACTAACATTTGAGGTATCCATCATGACAACAGTAGCAGACCCCATCATCGGTAGCTGGTACAAAGATGTAGAAAACAACCTGAAGTTTAGAGTGGTTGCTATCGATGAAAATGACGATTCAATCGAAGTGCAATATCTTAATGGTGATATTGGTGAATACGATAATGACAGTTGGTATAACTCAACTTTTGACTACATCGAGCCCCCTGAAGATTGGAGTGCTCCCTTTGATGACATTGAAACGGATGATCTGGGCTATTCGGACACCGATGAACACAAGCCCAATGCCGAAGACATGGACATCGATAATTATCTGGATTAATAAGGAAACTATTGCATGAAAATGAGTCCCCAGGAATTCTTGGATTGGCCATCAAAAAGAATTACCTTGCTAGCCATGTCCGGTGCAGGAAAAACCACATTAGCCAATAAATTACCCAAAGCCAAGTGGTTTCACTATTCCGGTGATTACCGGATAGGCACTAAATATCTGCGAGAGCCTATTCTGGACAATATTAAACGCCAGGCCATGAGTGTGCCGTTTTTACGTGAATTATTATTGTCGGACTCTATTTATATTTCCAATAAAATAACCGTTGATAATCTCGCTCCGGTTTCCACTTTTTTGGGTAAAGTGGGCGACCCAGCCAAAGGCGGATTGTCTTTGCAGGAGTTTATGCGTCGACAAAAATTACATCATCAGGCCGAAATTGCTGCCATGAATGATGTGCCTGAATTTATTCATAAAGCGGAAGATATTTACGGCTATCATCATTTTATCAATGATGCGGGGGGTAGCGTTTGTGAGCTGGACAGTCCTGAGGTGTTGGAAACACTGGCTCAAAACACGCTTATTATTTACATTAAAATACCGCCGGCGTTGGAACAAACCATTATTGAACGAGCCAAAACCGATCCCAAGCCCTTGTATTATCGGGAAGCTTTTCTTGATGAAAAACTGACTGAATTTATGCGCCTAAAAAATTATGCCTCTGCTGATTTCATGCCGCCTGATGAATTTGTGTCTTGGGTTTTTCCCGAGTTATTTAAATCCCGATTGCCTCGCTATCAGGCTATTGCCGACCAGTACGGTTATACGGTTGATGCCAATGATGTCGCCAGCGTTAAAAACGAAGCGGATTTTATCCGCTTGATTAGCGATGCCTTGGCTAATAGTCATGAATAGATTTAATCAGCCATTATGCCTTTAGTTGCACACATTGATTTACCCACTTTTCAACGCCTGCATGATGAAGGTGAAGAAATATTGGCCTCGGATCGCGCCAGTCAACAAGACATCAGGGAAATGCATATCGGTTTGCTCAATATGATGCCCGATGCTGCCTTGGAAGCGACAGAGCGGCAATTTTTTCGTTTGGTGGGTGCCTGTAACCAAATCGTACAGTTTCATGTTCATCCTTTTACTGTAGCCGGTTTAAAAAGAAGCCCCGAAGCGCAGGCGCATATTGATAAATATTATGAGTCCTTTGAGCAAATCAAGCGTGATGGTCTGGATGCCTTGATTATCAGTGGAGCTAATGTCACCCACCCGAGTCTGCCCGAAGAAGATTTCTGGGAGCCGTTGATGGAAGTTTTTTCCTGGGCCAAGGAAAATGTCACCTCTATATTATGCTCATGCCTCGCGACTCATGCCGTTATTCAATACAGCTATGGCATTGAGCGCACCCGCTTGCCTGCCAAACGTTGGGGCGTGTTTTCCCACAAGCTTACCGATCGAAATCATCCCTTGGTTGCAGAAATTAACACCCGCTTTGATGTGCCTCATTCGCGGTTTAATGAAATATTTCAAAGTGACATGGAACGCTGCGGGCTTAAGATTCTGGCAGCCAGTCAAGAAGCCGGGGTACATCTTGCGGTTAGTCCTGATGGATTTCGGATTGTGTTCTTTCAGGGACATCCAGAATACGATGACATTAGTTTGTTAAAAGAATATAAACGCGAAGTACTGCGCTTTTATCATTGGGAAATAGCAGACTACCCACCGTTTCCAGAGCATTATTTTAATGAAACGGTGCAGCAATTATTGTCCGCTTATGAACAACATGTCAGATCCGTCAGGCAGTCCGGTAAAGCACTCGATGCTTTTCCTGAGGCGTTGGTGCTGGAGCATATTGACAACACCTGGAAAGATACGGCAAAAGCCGTTTTCAATAATTGGCTGGGCAAGATCTACCAACTGACCAATCAGGATCGACGCTTGCCCTTTATGGACGGTGTTGACCC
>CAIMDR010000495.1 GCA_903839795.1 uncultured Methylococcaceae bacterium
CAACCGACAGGTACAATCCCCCTAAGGGGTTGCACACCGGCTACGGCCTACTATTCTTGCTGCCTGTTACCAGTAAAGCCGGTATTAACCAAACTTGTCAGCAATAAAGCGACCTTAACCGTAAGAGATAAAACCTTTATCCCGGTGGAAAAACATTTTCCACCGGTCATTATACCACTATTTTTAGCGATTTTTTATATATGTTTGTCTGTGTTTAGTTATATTTTTAACTACTTAGTAGTAGCTCTTTTATAGTGCGATTAAACCTTCTTCCCCAGTCATGTTCTGATGCAGCAAAACGTAAACCAGGCTTTTGGAGATGAAGTAGAAAAACATTGAATGGGGCAAAGTTGCTTAGAGCATTTACAAAATCGAGTAACTCTTTAAAGTTTTTCCCTTTTTTGTAAAGTTTTGAATCATCAAGCAATTGTGTCAGTAATGAGCGGTCGTCAAGATTATCCATTTAAACTCTCATTGATCCCGGTAATTTCAGGTTCTTTTTCATATCATTTAGAACCCCGGAAAAATTTCCGTCAAATATTGCTTCAATCTGATCACTGGAACCAATTATCATTCGATAAACAGGATTGGCAACAATGTCCTCTTTAGTAAAATCCTTATGATGACTAAGATTGGTCACAATAACATCCTTCATTTTTGCCAGGGTCTGCAATTGTTTGTCATTAAAATTACTTTCAGAGTGTATAAATGCCTGATAACCTTGCTCAATGCGTTCTTTCGGTGTTGGTATCGGCTTAATATCAGAACCATGAAGAAAAAATTCCCAATTAGAGCCATCGGGGTAATCGTAAATCTTTTGTAACTGTCCTTCATCCAAATAAATAGCGGGTTTTCGTAGCCACTCGTCGATTGCATCCAGCTCGTTTTCGTCGGGCAAATAATCAGGATTGTCTTTCGCTTTTTCCTGAATAACTTTAATTTCTTCATTGGCTGGATTTCTGGCTTCCTGTTCAAAAATCTTCCGTGCTTCTTCTATGGGGATATTGTCTTTAATGCTGATTTCATCGCCGTGAATATAGACACGTTCTATAAAGGCTGACGGATCGACATTATCAATAATAAAATACTCACCTTTTGGGCCGCCAGCAACGCTACCAGTGCTGTCGCTACCTTCATTAGCCCCCACTATTTTTTCATTCGGCTTGGTTGTCCCTTTACGGTTGTCGTCCATGCTTTTGCACAAACCCACAAAATCAAATATTTTAAAACTAAACTTGCCTGTTTTAGGGTCAAGACGCGCCCCTCTACCCAGCATTTGAATATATTTTCCGACCGACAAAGTTAAAGCGGCAAAACTTATATAGCGAACGCAAGGAATATCCACGCCGGTAGACATAATATCCACAGAAGCGGTGATATACGGCTTTTCATAAGGTTTTTTAAATTTGTTTTTTAAGAACCGGTTCAGTTCGTTATTATCGGAAATAATAGGTTCTGCATAATGTGGGCTGGATGAACCATCATCATTAAAAACCTTATTTAAAGCTTTACACAGCATATAACAATGCGCTTGGCTTACCCCAAAGATAATCATTTTTTCGCCATAACTTGAGTTTTTGCGGATTTCCTCGGCAATACGGTCACAGCGTTCCTCGGACAAATACTTACGTTCCAACTGCTCCAGTTTTAGTCGTTTTTCTTTTGGCAAATCAATACGTTTTCGGGTATCAGGATCAAGAACATACTCAATCGGAATACCGGCATCCTGCGCCTCGCGGGTCAAAAAAGTCAAAATTTCCTGCACGTTATATTCGGCTAAAAAGCCTTCTTCAATACCTCGTTTTAAATCGAAGGTATACGTTGCCTCGCTGTTATCGCAACCGAATAATTTATAAGTGTCGCGGATTGCCAAATCTTCCGGCGCAACCTCGCTTTCTTTTTTGGCAACGGCTATTTTAGGGGTTGCCGTTAAGCCAATACGCGGACAAAGAAAGTG
>CAIMDR010000496.1 GCA_903839795.1 uncultured Methylococcaceae bacterium
ATGGCGGCAATGCGTTTTTGTTCGGGGAGTGGTGGGAGTGGGATTGAAAGAGTCGCTATATCTTTTGCATACACATGTTGAGCAGCGCCAGACCGCATTGTTTGATTAATAAATTGTTGTTTATGTTTTAAGAAATAAAAAACATAACCGACATAAACTTTGTTTTCGTCTTTTGTATCTATTGTTGAGCAATCTGAAGCAAATATTGGCTTACCCCAAAAGTTAACAAATCCAGCATTTGCACCAGACCCACTAACAGTTATGATATTAGCATTTCGATTTGCAACATTATGCGTATACGAATATGAAATTCCACCAGCTATAACAGGAATTTCTCCTTTAATAGCTTGTTTTTCAGTAATAGTAGTACCACGTCTTACATCACAAACATCCCCAAGCCTTACCATCGGCCAATTCACTTCAACAACCCTTCAAGCTTCTCCAAACCGCCATTAATCTTAACTTCCAGTTCCTTAAGTTCAGCGATTAACCGTCTGGGTGGAATATGCTCAATCTGTTCATGAATGACTTCTTTATAACGATTCAAGCTCAAATCATAACCGGTGGCGGCAATTTCTTCTTTGGGGACGCTAAAACTTTGTGCCGTGCGCTCATTGTGGTTTTCGGTGCTGTCGCGTTGTTGCCAGCGTGCCAGGACATCGGGCAGGTTGTTTTTAAGGTGTTCTTCAGAGCTTAACGGGGTGCCGGGGCAGGTACCGAGTTTTTCCAAATCCATCAAGGGTTGGCGCTTGTCATCCAGACTCCAGCCATCGGCCAGCATATTATAAAACCAGACTTTATCGGTGCCGCCGGAATTGGTTTTGGTAAACAACAAAATAGCGGTACTGACGCCGGCATAGGGTTTAAATGCGCCGCTGGGCAGAGAAATAACAGCGTCCAGCTTTTGCTCTTCAACAAGCATACGGCGCAAGTCTTTATGGGCTTTGCTGCTGCCAAACAAGACGCCGTCCGGCACAATGACTGCGGCACGACCGCCGGGTTTTAACAGGCGCAAATAGAGTGCGAGAAACAGCAGTTCGGTTTTCTTGGTCTTGACGATAGCCAACAGGTCTTTGGCTGTGTTGTCGTAGTCCAAAGAACCGGCGAAGGGGGAGTTGGCAAGAATCAGCGAGTATTGTTCTTCGTCACCGGCATGATCTTGAGCCAGTGAGTCTTTGTAACTGATGTCCGGATTTTCGATGCCGTGCAGTGCCATGTTCATGCTACCGATACGGAGCATGGTGTTGTCAAAATCATAGCCGTGAAACATGCCATGGTGAAAATGTTCGCGTGCCTGGGCATCGCGGAATAGTTCCGGATAGTTTTTACGCAGGTATTCATCCACCGCAATCAGAAAGCCACAGGTGCCGCAGGCCGGATCGCAAATAATATCGTTGGCATTGGGTGCGACCAACTCAACCATCAATTGGATAATATGGCGCGGCGTTCTAAATTGTCCGTTAGTACCGGAACTGGCAATTTTACCCAGCATGTACTCGTATAAATCGCCTTTGGTATCCCGATCCTGCATGGGAATTTGATCGAGCAAGTCAATGACTTTAGCGAGTAAAGCGGGGGTTGGAATGGTAAAACGAGCACCTTGCATTTGCTGGCTATAGGTTGAGCCATCGCCGCCCAGTTCCCGTAAAAACGGAAAAACATGTTCACTGACGACCAGATACATGTCGAGTGGGGCGCTGTTTTTAAGCCGACTCCAACGCAGGTCTTGATAGCTGCGGCCTTTGTTATCGCTGCCTTCGGGAAATATGTGCCGTTCTATCGGCGTGCCTAAACGGGCGCTTTTGTTTTCTTCCAAGGTTTGCAGTTCATCCAGTCTGCGTAAAAACAGTAAATAGGTAATCTGCTCTAATACTTCCAACGGGTTGGCGATCCCGTCCGACCAAAAACTATCCCAAACCCGATCAACCTGACTACGTAACTCGCCTGTTAGCATTTAATATTGTCCTGTGTTTTTTTGATGGTAATGTAGATTGAATTAGCACTGGCGTACCCCGTCAATCAATGTCAATAAGTCGGGTTACGGCTAGGGCCTAACTTGACGGTAAGTATTCACTTCCCCCTTTTTTCAAAGAGGAAGGTGAATAAGTACCTATTATGCTAATCCGCGCTTTCTGAAAAAATTAGTGGTGGCTTGCCACCCTACTTATTTTTTAGACATAAAAAAATAAATGGCTTGGCATTTAAGAACCATTTTAGCGTTGTCTTTCTCAATAGCTGTGCATGTTTCCATTTTTGAGCGACCGGGAGCGGCCTGTTTGACTAATTTCCCGTCTTCAATCGAATAATTAAGCGAAGCACGAAGTGTCTCGGTTCGAGCATGCGCATCAGAATCCTGAGAAATGCCTTCCATTGTTCCATCCGCTTTAAAGATCCAAGTACTGTTTAAACTTCTTGATTTACTGCCGTCACTCTGAAGAGATTCTTTATCAATTTGCCATGTGCCTAAAATATCTGCTTGAGTCAAAGAAACGTCAGCAACTGAAGAAAAAGAAAAAAGCATCAAAGCAGGAACAAAAAGCATGGTAGATCGCATGGCAAAAACCTTATGTATTGTTTTTTAAAAAAAGCATTGTAACACTGGAGCCTCTCTCTCTTGTAAGTATTAGCCGCCACTGTTTTTCAAAGGGAGAGGTAAATACTTACAACCTTATGTATAAATTATGATTAATATCAATTAGTTGCTTAATATATTAACTCGCAATAAATACCCTTCAAGCAGTACCTTATTAAGAGCTCCACCGACTTAATGATTCCCCTATAGGCGTGAGCCATGCCCGCTTTTACAAAGCGGTGTAAGAAGTGTTTAGAGACTATAAAGGTAAGGAATGTGCATGAAAGAATTTCGGCATTTTGCTCCCTCGCTCTCTGGGAAAGGGCGTGAGGGAATATAAAGGGTCAAGTTATTCATGCACGCTCCTAAAGGGTTTATTTCTCTCGTTCCCAAGCTAGAGCTCTCATCGTTACAAACTTCCCTTCGTGCAATACGGCCGTGGCAAAACGTTTTAAATCGCGATGTAGGCGTCGCTCCTACAAAGCGCTGGGTTACACACTTTAAAACGCTGTCAATTTATTTGATTTTTGCAAAACCAGTAACTGGTAATAATTGTTATAAATTTATAAATTTATAAATTTTTTTATTTTTGTAAGTGCATCCAGCTTTTCAATATTAAAGAAATGCCGATAAAGCGCCTATTTTATTGGCTGTGTGAGTTGGCATAATCCCTGCTTAGGTCATAAATAATAGGGGAATTTATTTTTAGACTTTTTCACTTGCTATATTACAAAAACAAAACATTTAATTTTATAACCTTGCTGTTGATAAACAGCTTTAAGCCGCCAAAGGATTATTATGCAAAAAAAAATGCTTTCATTTATCGTCGCCGTTGGCGTGTCCGTTTTAACACCCGGTTGCGCGTCAATGTTTACCGGCACCAGCAGCAATATTAATGTAACGAGTACCCCTACGGGTGCTGATTGTAACGTAACCGGTTATGGCGTTCATACACCAGGCAATATTGTTTTACCTAAAAGTAGCAGTGATGTAACCATTAACTGTCAAAAAGAAGGTTATGTGGATGCTTCATCAAAAATTAATTCATCCTTTAATCCGACTTCCCTGGTTAATATTTTGACAGGCTATGGCTTGGTTATTGGCTTTATTATTGATTTTTCAACCGGTGCGGCTTGGGAATATAACAAACAAATTAACGTTAATTTAATCAAAAAAGAAAAACTATGAATAATCAAGCAAGCATCAATGAAAGCAAGCCTGCTGAAATACTGACGATGAGTGATGATATTGAGGTCAAGACAGCGACTAACTCGTCACTCCAAACAGCCAATGAACCTGAGGCACTAAAGACAGAAAATAGTTTGCTTGTTACAGATAAAAACGTACTTATTAATGAATTATGCTTGGATAAAATAGATATAAACTCAGCGAGTATCTACTTTAAAAAGCCGGGTAAATTGAATGCTAGCAATAATTAAGTAGTTAATTTTAAAGTATTTTATTTTTTACATACCACGTTTTACCCGGGGATTTAAAGTGGATACAAAATTTTCTTAATATTATCAGTCACGAACTAATGACACCCCTGACAGCCATTATAGGTTTTGCTGACCTATTAAGTTCAACTGACTTGCCTCAACAACAGAAAAACCAAGTCGGACATATTGTTGATGCATCGCGTCAATTACATGAACTGTTTACTGAGTTACTGACTTACATCCTGCTAAATTCGGGCGAGATGACTGTTGAAAACAAAGCCTTTTTGCCTGCAACATTACTGACGGAGGTTAGCAATCGCATTAATAACAAGGCGCTTGCTAAAGGATTATCGGTGACAACACACGTTGACTCGGCGTTACCTGTTTTACTGGGGGATGTGTATTTACTGAAACATGCTTTAGATATATTGGCATCAAATGCCTTAAAATTTACTCAACAAGGTAGCATCAGTTTGACGGCGCAATTACTGGATAAAAAAGAAGATCGCCTCCAGATTGCGTTTGTTGTAAAAGATTCCGGCATAGGCATTCCGCTAGAGCGCCAAAAAGAGTTATTTAACGCGTTTAGGCCACTCGATTCATCATTATCCCGGCCTTATAGAGGGATTGGACTGGGGTTGGCTATATGCTCACAACTGGTTACGTTACTGGGTGGTGAGATTGATGTGGAAAGCAGCCCTGATAAGGGCAGTCAATTTCGTATCAAAATATGGCTGGAACCCCAATTTATTGGATAATCGGTACTATTCTTGTTAGGTAACTTTAGGCCGTTCAAGCATGGCTTCTTGAAGATCAATTTCGGTTATTTGTTCTGTATCAGCCCAAATTGATGCTCTTAATAAAGTGCTGTGCAGTTGTCGAATATTACCTGGCCAAGGGTGATTTAATATAAGATTTTTTGC
>CAIMDR010000497.1 GCA_903839795.1 uncultured Methylococcaceae bacterium
CGCCTGAAAGATTTGAAGTCTGAATTCAAAGTTGTTACCAACGAAACATATTTCCAAGATGCAGCAAAACCAGCAGAAGGCCAAGAGCCTAAAGCGGGTGAGCAGCATAAGCCTGAAGCACAACCAGCACAAGGCGAAGAACCTAAAGAAGCCAAGCCTGTTGCACAAATTGAAGAAGAAACCATTAACAGTGCTTCTGCGTTATGGACAAAATCCCGTCAAGATATTTCAGATGAAGATTATAATCAATTCTACAAGCATGTAGGACATGACTTTCAAGGTCCGTTGACTCATGTACATAGCAGGGTTGAAGGCACTAACGAATATGCTTTATTGCTTTATGTGCCATCACGGGCACCGTTTGATTTGTGGGACAGAGATGCCAAGCATGGCGTTAAGCTGTATATTCGTAAAGTCTTTATTACCGATGATGCCGAGCAGTTAATGCCGCGTTATTTGCGTTTTATCAGAGGCGTTATTGATGCAAACTCATTACCACTCAATGTATCCAGAGAGATTCTGCAACAAAGTAAACAAATCACCGCTATTAAATCAGGTGCGGTTAAAAAAGTGCTGGGTATGTTGGAAAATCTGGCCAAAAATGAACCGGAAAAATATGCAACATTCTGGGCTCAGTTTGGCGCAGTGATTAAAGAAGGCCCGATTGAAGATCATGCCAATAAAGCACGCGTCGCCAAATTGTTGCGTTTTGCGTCTACCCATGCTGATACCGACCAACAGGATGTTGCGCTGGAAGATTATGTGAGTCGGATGAAAGAAGGTCAGGAACATATTTATTATGTAACGGCAGACAGCTTTTCAGCGGCAAAAAACAGTCCGCATCTGGAAATTTTCCGCAAGAAAGGCATTGAAGTTATCTTGTTATCTGACCGTATTGATGAATGGTTGGTGTCTAATCTGGATGAATTTGAAGGCAAGCATTTACAGTCTGTTGCCAAAGGTGACTTGGATTTAGGCAGTCTGGATGCAGAAGAAGATAAAGCCGCTCTGGAAGAAGTTAATAAAGACTTTGAAGCCGTTCTTAAGCAGATTAAAGACGTGTTGGCCGATAAAGTCAGTGAAGTACGCTTGAGTCATCGCTTAACCGAATCCCCCGCCTGTTTGGTCGCGGATGTTTATGGCATGAGTCTTAACATGGAAAGAATCATGAAGGATGCCGGTCAATCAATGGGTATGGGCAGAAAACCTGTTTTCGAAATCAACCCGACTCATCCGTTGGTTGTGCGTATGAAAGCGGAACAGGATGATACCCGTTTTGCCGATTTGACCCATATTTTGTTTGATCAGGCAATTTTGAGCGAAGGCGGACAACTGGATGATCCAGCTGCCTTTGTACATAAGTTAAATGGCTTGTTGCAAGGCTTGTTAAACTAAGCTTTAACAAAACCCAAAAAGGCTGGAGTGATCCAGCCTTTTTTATGTCCGTAGATACTGCTCACTCCGCTATTTACAGAGCATGTTTAGTTTTTTATAGTTTAGATGGTAATAAAAATAAAAGGTATATATCTGTAAATATGGAAATTTTTCGCATTTTTTGTATTTTGTATTTTTAAATTTAAAGTTGCAGATGCTACAATCAAGTTGAGTTTTAATCTAACCACTTTGGTTTTTCCAAAGCAGTTAGATTGCTCATTAAGATGTTTTTTTAAGGGGTTATTAAATAATAATTTCCGCAATTTATATTAGCTGAAACTTTTGGAAAAAATTATGAAAACTAAACTTATAGCAACATTATTTTTGGGCGTTAGCTCGGCAACGACCCGTGGAAGTACTATTAGCACTGATAACACCTTGTCCAACTATGATAGTCAATCCGATGTGCATCGGTCCGGTAGTGAGGCCACTATAAATCCTTCCAATACATGGGACTTCATTGCCAGTATGGGTAATCAGGATTTTAGCAGCAAAGGTGATCAGCTCTATACATGGGTTGCCAGCGTCAGCGAGCTTGCTGTGCTGTCATCGTTGTCTTTACCCAGTGTTGTCTGGTTATTTTTAACTGGATTAATTGGACTGCTGAGCTTAAAGCGAGGGGTCATTTAGAAATCAAAAAAGTAACGTTATTTAAGTAAAGGTTAGTCACTTAAAGCTAAACAATGAGCTAGACGTTAATTGCTCCCCCCGAGCGAAACAAACCCCATGTGCCTGACAATATAAAATCAAGCAGTAATTGTTGTTTGAGGCATTATTTTCATTGTTAACGGCTTTACGTTTTATATATAGAGAAAACTTTTTTTAAACTTGTGGAACGTTAAAGCTGTAGCGTTCGATAAGGCTTTTCTTAGTCAGATTGAATGACTTGCTACGAGTGGACAAACCTTTACTAGCTGTCTTAAGTCGCCAGGTCCGGATGGGTTTTCGATTTAAAGCCGGAGAAAAATATCAAAATCAGACCTGACAGGATTATAAAGTCCGTCAGGTCTGTCTTCTGTTAATCACAAAGACTCCAAGCGATCTTACAATCTGGTAACGATCAACCTAAAAACCTCATTTAGCCACAGATTTACACAGATAAGCACTGATAATAAAGGATGTTACGCACGACTGACAA
>CAIMDR010000498.1 GCA_903839795.1 uncultured Methylococcaceae bacterium
GCTATCTGTCATCAAACGATGAAGTGAATAACGTCTTGAGCAATAACAGCCAATTACTTGCCAAGACCATTCGCGCCCAAATGGCGGAACATTTTTGGGAGCAAGCCGATACCTATGAAGTCGTTGTTAATAAAGGTTTTACACCCTTAAAGAATTGCGCTTATACCGTTGCTGCCGGTCAAGCCGTGCATTCATATCGCGATACGGTAACTGATAAAAGCAAGATTAAGCAGATGTTGTTTGGCGGCTTCAGTCATTGCCTATATCCCTTTCAGAAATTTGATTCCGACACGGAACGCCGCTTTGCTGTGATTATGGAACGTGATGCGCAAAAGTGGTTTAAACCGGCAAAAGGCCAATTTAAGATTTATTACAAAGACGGCGCAGAACATCCGGAATATGTCCCGGATTTTATCGCAGAAACAAATGACTATGTGTTGATGGTGGAAACCAAGTCACAAGCAGAAATGGCAGATAGCAAAGTACAAGCAAAAGCCGATGCAGCAATAAAGTGGTGTGAGAATGCTGGCGAGTATCTGCTAAAAAACGGTGGCAAGGCTTGGAAGTATTTGTTGATTCCGCATGATGAAATTAAGGAGAATTTTCAGTTGGTGGATTATGTCAGGAAGTTTGAACAGGTGTGACTTTGTTTGGTTTTCACGACCGGTAATATTGGTTAACCGAATCTGGACTTTTAAACTATGACCCTTTCAGATAAATAATTTCTATGTCGACAGATACCATCCCTTTAAGGGATGTTATCTGTATGATCTTACAGCAAGGTGAATTGGAAATTTAATTTCTGAAAGTCTATATAACCCTATTCTGGCTAAAGCCGCCTTTGTATCAGGATCAATCATCATGTCACTGTCACTGCTATGGGGCGGACTATTACTGGTTAAGTGGATAAGAAGCGCATAAGCTGTTTGTCTATCCGTAGGAGCGATGCCCACGTCGCGATTTGAAACGTTAGTCGCGATGGTGGCATCGCTCCCACAATAGATCTACCCATTTAAAGCGCGACTTGTTTTAACCCGGAATTCAGGTTGCATACAGTTTTTATATCATACCATTCAAAAGTAGTTTTAATTGACCGAGGGTTGTTTAGCACCGAATTTCTGTTAATAACGGGTTGATTTCCACCTTAACGGATGACTACTGCTTAAAAGATCGCCTCTTAAGTGCTGATGGCTAAGTCTTTCTGTTAATGGACTATAAATTGCTAAATATTTACCTACAGAACAAATGTTTGGTGTAATAAATAGATGTTTACACGTAGATTCTTATAAAAGTAAGGCAAGAATACGGCTCCATGATCGCCATTGACATAACGTCACGGTAAGACAGGCGATTAGGATTGAAATTTTTGAAGAGTTCCGCGCAATCGGAATGGAGATAATTATGAAACAGATCAAAGTGGCCTGTTTGCTTATTGCCCTGATCGGGTCGATAACCAGCAACACGCTATGGGCGGAAGGCAGAGGTGGCGGAGGCGGGCATTATGGTGGCGGAGGCGGTCATTACGGTGGAGGTGGAGGTGGCGGTCATTATGGCGGTGGCGGCGGGCATTATGGTGGTGGCGGTTGGGGCTATGGTCATGGTGGACATTCGAGTTATGGCTTTTATTTTGGAGCCCCGTTTTATCCCTATTATTCCAATCCGTACCCTTATTATTATCCGCCAGCTGTTGTCACTGTACCGGTTACACCGCCGGTCTACATTCAGCAGACTCCACCGGCTGCACAACAATATCCGGCCGGTTACTGGTATTACTGCACCAACCCTGAAGGCTATTACCCTTATATAAAGGCCTGCCCAAACGGTTGGCAACAAGTAGATCCAATACCACCTGCCCCCCGTTAAGGAGTTTAAGTATGTTACGTTTTTCGCTCGTGGTTTCATCCACGATTATTTTAGCCATAAGCGGCTGTGCCGGTTTGCCCAACGGCCCCAGTGTTATGGTGCTACCCGGAACGGGAGTGACTTTTGATCGATTTCGTAACGATGATGTTATCTGTCAGCAATACGCGTCCTTCCAGGTTGGCGGCGCTACCGCTAATCAGGCAGCGATGAAAAGTGGGGCTACCAGTGCCGTAGTGGGTACGGCACTGGGTGCCGCAGCCGGTGCGGCCTTTGATGGCGGAAGCGGCGCAGCCATTGGGGCCGGTAGCGGGTTAGTGGCTGGTAGTTTGGTAGGTACGGGTGCCGCCAGTAGCTCAATGTACGCAGTGCAAGACCGTTTCGATATGGCTTATATTCAATGTATGTATGCCAAAGGCCATCAGGTGCCCGTCTCAGGACAATTTTCGACAGCATCACCCCCACAAGTTGCAACACCACCCGCGCATATTCCGCCACCGCCGCCCGGCTTACCGCCATCGGCTCCTCAAAGATAAGAATGAATATAAGCGTCCCTGATCTCAGGGACGTTGTTTCAAAGCAACCCGTTGGTGCTTACCATGCATTCGACTTTGCAAAATACGGTATAGAGCCCTGAATTAATTAAGTATGTAGGGCGTGCTGTGCGCGCCTTATTTTTCAAGGCGCACAGCACGCCCTACAGGAAATAATGTCGCTTAGGATCGTGGGCTACCAACTTAAGACGGGACAGTTTGAGGTTAAGCCGTTCGTGGTGAGCCTGTCGAACCATGAACGACTTAACCGTTCACCCTTCGACAGGCTCAGGACGAACGGTTAAGTCTCGGCTATGTCCCGCGTTAAGTTGGTAGCCGGATCGTGCATGAAATAACTTAACCATTTATATCCCCTCACC
>CAIMDR010000499.1 GCA_903839795.1 uncultured Methylococcaceae bacterium
AAGAGGAAAGCCAATCCGGCGAAACACAACTGCATTTATACCGCGAAGGCGGCCACTCGCTCCGCCGAGTTGTGCATTCTGCGCATGCAACCGGCAAGGCCGTATCGCTTTCGCTGATTGAACGAGCGCAGGAACATCCCGACATCGAATTATTCGAACATCATAGTGTTGTCGAGTTAATTACCGCACCCACTCCGGCTGGTGATAAGGCCGACAAGCAAGTCGTAGGCGCTTATGTTCTGGATACCCAAAAAAGCCGCGTTAAAACCATGACAGCGCGAGTGGTGGTGTTGGCGACCGGTGGGGCCAACATGACTTACATTTACAGTACCAATCCACACAGCTCGACCGGTGACGGTATTGCCTTGGCATGGCGTGCGGGTTGCCGCGTCAGCAACATGGAGTTTATGCAGTTTCATCCCACCTGCCTTTATCACCCACAAGCCCGCTCGTTTCTTATCAGCGAAGCATTACGCGGCGAAGGCGGCAAACTGGTTTTAGCCGATGGTTCCTCTTTTATGCAAAATTTTGACCCGCGAGGCGAACTGGCCCCACGGGATATTGTTGCCAGAGCCATTGATCACGAAATGAAAAAACGCGGTATAGACTGCGTTTATCTTGATATCAGTCATAAATCAGAGGACTTTATCCGCGAGCATTTCCCTACGATTTACCAACAATGCCTCGACTTTGGTATTGATATCACCAAACAACCCATCCCCGTTGTACCAGCGGCACATTACACTTGCGGTGGCGTGTTAACGGACAGCTATGCCCGCACTGACATCAAAAACCTTTATGCCGTTGGCGAGGTGGCCAGCACCGGCCTGCACGGTGCTAATCGTATGGCCAGCAACTCCTTGCTGGAATGCCTGGTTTTTGCCGAACGCGCCAGCGAAGATATTTTACTAAAACTCCCCAACATTCCACCGACTCCAAAAATACCGGATTGGGACGAGTCAAAAGTCAGCGACTCCGATGAAGAAGTCGTTGTGTCACACAACTGGGACGAATTGCGCCATTTTATGTGGGATTACGTAGGCATCGTCAGAACCGATAAACGCTTGAGTCGGGCAATGAGTCGTGTGGAATTACTTAAAAAAGAAATCGCTGAATATTACGGTAATTTCCGAGTTACCAGTGATTTACTGGAACTGCGTAATTTGGTCATCGTTGCCGAATTAATTATTCGCTGCGCACAACAACGCAAAGAAAGCCGTGGCCTGCATTACACGCTGGATTACCCGGAAACGGATAACAGTAAACCACCACAAAATACCATTCTTACCCCTTTAGCGAAAAGCCCGACGGTTTAATATAGAACACTGATGCTAAGGATTTCAACGGATTTTATTTTTAATGTTCTTCGGCGTGACGGGGTTTGCAATCCATACGCATCAAGCTAAGGAATGTAGGAGCGGGCCGCGCCCGCGATGAATACGCTACAACTTAGGCATTACTGCCAAAATTTCGCGGGCGCGGCCCGCTCCTACAGCATCACTGATCATGTACCACCGCGTAGACACGAGAAAAATGCCTTAGCTTGATGCGTATGGGCTTGCAACCCCGTTAGTTACAAACCACGCCCCGCGTTCGTTCGTAAACAAGACGGTTACAGGCCAAGCTCGCTATGCGAGCCGAGACATAAGCTGCAATACCGCGTCATCCGGCTTTCTGTAAATCAACACCCTATCTGGTTTGATATGGCAGTCACGGTAATCCTTCCATTCACCAGTCAGAGCATGGTCGCGGTAACGAGGGTCAAGCAATTGATCTTTCGCCAGTGCATCTACGATGGGGGAAATATCGACATCAAGAGTTACTCGGTACTGGCCTTTGCCCTCACGCTTATAGTCGCGTTTAAATTGGCTTGTCCATTCAATCGTCCGCATTCAAATCGGCCATCAGCTCTGCAATACTGTTGGCACGAGGTAGGTTTCCAGCGCGTGCCTCCTTCATTGCGGCAATAGTTGTGGCATTGGGAATCAGCGGATCGAAAGGAAGTGCGTGTTCATGCGCAACTTTGGTCAGTAAAAGCCGAACCGCATCAGATACGGTCAGCCCCATCGCTGCCAGCACAACGGTGGCTTCCTCTTTGATCCGCTCGTCAACCCTGGCACGTACTACAGCGTTTGCAGACATGATTAATCCTCCAAATAAATTAGCCACATTGTAGCGCGTTTATTATGCAAGTGCATCTTGGATATGAGCAAAACCACGCCCCGCGTTCGTAATGTCTGGGCTTTATTATGTATTGAGGTCTGGCAGTCGTTGCCTTCTAGCGTGAAGGGAATTACAACGGTTTCACAGGGCACTATAACAGTACCGTTTGTTGCGACGGGAGATTTTGAATACACGTCTGGTAGGGTGATACGTAACGTTACAGTCACTGGTGATTATACTGGAAATAATTGCGTTGACATAGATACAAGTGTAGTCGATGTTACCGTTTAAGAGACTATACATTTCCAGATAAATAATTTCTCTGCCTTCAGATACCATCCCTTCAAGGGATGTTATCTGTATGAACTTACAAGGAACCAAAGCAGACCTTATTTATAATTTCGAAAATTGAGTATCTTCATCATCCCGGTTTATTGGTAATTAAACACCACTTATTTTGAAAAGCGACCATTGCGCTTTTGTAAAAAATGCCGCTCCAGTTTTTGAAAATAAGCATAAATTCCATAAGCAAAGCCTCCCGCTAATGGCAATGCCAAGTACCAATGTTGTTTGGCAGTGGCCAATAAAACCAATATTTCTGCACCGTAATAATAAGCCGGTGTTACGGTAATCGCCGCCCAAACCCACGCACTGATAAGATTAATAAAAGCAAACTTTTTTGCCGAATATTTGGTAATGCCAATGGACATGGGAATAACCGTGCGCAAACCATACATGTAGCGCTGTATAAAAATAATGGGCCAACCGTATTTTTTTAACAGTAAATGCGCAATCGCAAATTTACGCCGCTGTTTATGCAGTTTGCGTTGAATATAACCTTTATTAAAACGGCCAACGTAAAAATAGATTTGATCACCGGTAAAACCACCCAGACCCGCTATAAAAACCGTCATGAAGTAATCCATGTCGCCCGTATGGGACATGATGCCACCCATGATAAGCCCCATTTCTCCTTCTACAATGCTCCACAGGAACAAAATAACGTAACCATATTCCTTAAGCCAACCGATGAATAGTTCTTCCATAAAAATATTTAATGTCGTTGATAGATTGCTTTAACTGCAACTTTTATTATGTTTGCAATTGAAATAATGAGTAAATAATTCTTAACATAATAACATAGGCCTTGTTAAATCGTAGCAATACTATAAGGGACATTGTAATTATTTAGTCCGTCCTTTTTTTAAAGAGAAGAGCTAAATAATTACAAATTAAACCCGTAAAAAGCGCCTGTTTTTATTTTTATCAGGACGGGCATAAATAAAAATATAAAAACTTCCAGACCCTTAGGAGGCGATAACTAGTATAATTGCCGCAATGTGGCAGCTTGATAATCTTACTGACCCTGTAAACTTACTTTTAATATAAAACTCTCAAGAGAACTCTATGGCACTGTATTGTGGAATTGTTGGCTTACCCAACGTAGGTAAATCGACCCTGTTTAATGCCTTAACCAAAGCAAAAATTGCCGCTGAAAATTACCCCTTCTGCACAATTGATCCCAATGTCGGCGTTGTGCCGGTGCCTGATTTTAGAATGGATAAGCTGGCAGAAATTGTAAAGCCAGAGCGTATATTGCCGACCACCATCGAATTTGTTGACATAGCCGGATTGGTTGCCGGTGCATCAAAAGGTGAAGGCTTGGGTAACAAGTTTTTGGCGAATATTCGCGAAACCGATGCGATAGCTCATGTGGTACGCTGCTTTCAAGATGATAACGTAGTTCATGTTGCCGGAAAAATTGATCCTATTTCAGATATTGAAGTTATTAACACTGAATTGGCGCTTGCCGATATGGCATCGGTTGAAAAAGCGTTAATACGAGCCAGTAAAATTGCCAGAACCGGCAATAAAGATGAATTGGTAAAAAAAGGGGTTTTAGAACGGGTTTTAAATCAATTAAATGCAGGCGAACCCGCACGTACATTGCCTTTAACCGAAGATGAAATAGTCTTTATTAAAGATCTTTGTTTATTGACGCTTAAACCGACCATGTATATAGCCAACGTCCAAGACGATGGTTTTGAAAACAATCCCCTGCTGGATAAAGTACTGGCACTTGCTGAAAAAGAAGGGGCAGTGGTTGTACCCATCTGCGCCGCCATAGAATCTGAAATAGCCCAGTTGGATGAAGAAGAAAAGAAAGAATTTCTGGATGACTTGGGACTGGAAGAGCCGGGTTTAAACAGGGTAGTCAGAGCAGGCTATGCTTTACTGAACCTTGCCACCTATTTTACAGCCGGCGTAAAAGAAGTCAGAGCCTGGACTATCCCTGTTGGAGCGTCCGCACCACAAGCCGCCGGTGTTATTCATAGTGATTTTGAAAAAGGCTTTATTCGCGCTGAAGTTATTTCATATCAGGACTTTATTACCTATAAAGGTGAACAAGGCGCAAAAGATGCCGGAAAATGGCGACTTGAAGGTAAAGATTAC
>CAIMDR010000500.1 GCA_903839795.1 uncultured Methylococcaceae bacterium
CAAAGAGGGGGACTGAATACTTACAACTACTCAGTTGTCAGCCGTTAAAAAATAGAACACGGATGACACGGATTTGACTGATAAACACGGATAATAAAAGTTTTTTATTATCATAAAAATAGTACCGATGAATACTGAAGGTATTTTTCAACTTAAAATAAAATCTGTTGAAATCCGTTTAATCAGTGTCATCCGTGTTCTATGATAGAAGCCGACATTACTGAGATACTTCGATTTGTCGGGTTACGCTTTCGCTAACCCGATCTACGCGACGGTAATTGCAAAAAGTGTAAACCGAGGAATGAAGGATGCCAAAAATTGATTTAAACACCCTGCCAACAACGCAAATCTTTTTTTACAGACGCTAAAATATTATGACTGACAAAAAATCAAGTATTCGCCTTAGTCGATTAACGATTAAGAATTACAAAAAGCTCAGTTCATTAGAGATTGATTTTCCGCGCCCTGTGATGAAAGGGGACGCTGATATTTTGCTTTTTGGTAGCAAAAATGGCGGGGGAAAAACATCTGTTCTTGAATGTTGTTCTTTATTGATGTTGGCAGGAATAGTTGGCGATCGGTTTCGAAATGATGAATCGTTACTGGAAGTTGCAAATCTATTGGTGAAGGCAGGCCAGGAAAAGGCGTGTATTGAAGGTAAATTTGAGGGGGACAATACAGAATGCACAGTTTCTTTAACAATCAATCGGATTGGATTTTCAAAACCTGATTTTAAAGGCGATCAATCATTATTTAAGACTTTTGATAACAAAAAACAGTACGTTGATGAACTTGAATATCCTTTGAATAGTATCTTGGCTTTTTCCGGTGAGCCATTGATTATGCCACCATTATTACATTTTAATAGTTATCGGAAGGTTCAAGAATCAAATCCAGAACTTGGCATGATGGCAGATGACTATCCCGGGCATCGTGTTATGCGAGTTTCTGCACGCTCAGGAATGAGAAATATCAGTAACCCTGTCAGCTCTTTTAAATTAGAAATTTTACGTTCTTTAATGGGCAAAGCTGCTTTATTTGAAGGTATCAATAAAGATGAATCGCAATCGGTATTATCTCGGCTAAACAATCTTATTCAGCGGTATTGTGGCGGTCAAATCGAACACTTACGCCCTTTGCCCGATAATAAAGTGGATATTCGCATAAAACCCGGCACAGGCGGCGAATCGTTCTCTTTTGATGGTTTAAGTTCAGGGCAAAAAGAAATGATTGCTACGCTTTTTCTGATCTGGAAAAATACCCAAGAACAGCCCTGTATTGTTTTAATTGACGAGCCTGAGTTACACTTGAATGCCGAATGGCATGGCGATTTTGTTAGACAACTTCATAAACTGTCACCTCATAACCAATATATTTTAGCGACACATTCGGAGGAAATGTTTCGCTCAGTCGATGAAGAATATCGTGCTGTTTTAGTGCCTGATGACAATAGCGAAATGTCGTTATGAAATTGCAACGTGGCGTTAATGCTACAGAGGTTCTTCAAAAGGCAAAGCACAAGTTATTTGTGGAAGGTAAAGATAATCAAGAAATAGATCTTGTTGTTGTTCAAGAGCTTTTGAATAACAATGAGTTGACGGCCATCGAAGTACAAGCCATGGGTGGTTGTGATAATGTTCGCAGTGCCGCTCAGGCCTTAATACATCAGCATTCGTCTTATTATTTCCTAATTGATCGTGACGATCAAAATCAAACAACGGTTAATGAATCATGGCTCAAGTTTCCTGACCCGAATAGCTACAATATGCTTATTTGGCGTAAAAGAGAATTGGAAAACTACTTTATTGCCCCAGAGTACATTGGGAAATCCTCATTTCTAAAGCCTAATGCAAATGTTGATCAACGCATTCTTAAGGAGTGCAATCGGCGACTATTTCTTGATGCCGCCAATCTGACACTGTATGCTCTGAGTCGAGAATTGCGAAAACCGTTAACCATTAAGCATTTTGCCGAGCCTGCTCAATTTAAAAACGTAAATGACGGCCTAGTGCAATTAGAACAACTTTCGGGACTGGTAGATAAGAAAACCGAAGTAGAAAATATTTTAAAAAACGATACCGTTAAAGAAATTTACGAGGGCTTTGTTAAAGAATTAAGCGGAGATGTTTTACCGCTACAATACGATTCTGGAACTTGGCTGGAACGTATGTCGGGCAAAGAAGTTTTTCGAGTTATTGCTAATGAGTGTTTCCAAGTTAGAGACGCAGCTAATAATTTACTTACCGGAAAAGAACAAAATAAACAAATTGTAAGGCAGTTGGCAAAACTTCCACTCGCACAACAGCCAACCGACTTTCAAGAACTCGTTGCTTTGCTGAAAAAAAGAGTCAACGGTTTTTAAATCCGGGTTGAAAGTAATGATTTCAACTACGCGTTTTTTTAATATTCAATCTAATTTTAGTCAATCATAATCATCAATGCTTAAAGTAAAATCTGGCTGGAAAAACTGGCAACTACTGACTGAAAAGGGTCGGCATATTTGGGCATTTAAGCCCGGATCAAAGGCTATTAATGAACATCTACAAAATGTTGATGACATTTCAGAGCAGGAAATAACGCAGTTTGCTGAAGATTTTCAGTTTGATAAATTCACTAATCCCAATTCCGGTGATAAGGTTTATCGACACGCTGCCATTAACGCGAAGTTTAAGGCATTTGCAGGACACATTCCGCAAGCAGCCAATCCCGAAGCGCAAAAAGTCACCGATGCGGTCATCAAAGGCATTAACTATTTTTCTGGTTTGCAAAGTGACGAAGGGCATTGGCCGGGTGATTACGGCGGCCCGTTATTTCTTTTGCCGGGTTTACTGATAGCCTCTTATATTTCTGATACCCCGTTCCCCAAAGCGCACAGGGAAATGATGAAGGTTTACTTGTTTAATCATCAAAATAAAGATGCTGGTTGGGGGATGCATATTGAAGGTGAATCGACCCTCTTTGGCACGGTAATGCAATACGTGTCATTGCGTATTCTGGGAGTCGATAAAAATCATGAACAGTTAATCACTGCCAGGGCGTGGATCAAAAACAATGGCGGCGCAACAGGTATTCCGTCTTGGGGAAAGTTTTATCTGTCTATTTTAAATTGTTATGATTGGCAAGGTTTTAACAGTTTGTTTCCTGAAATGTGGTTGTTTCCCAAATGGTTGCCGATACATCCCTGGCGCTACTGGTGTCATAGTCGCATGGTGTACTTGCCCATGGCTTATTGTTATGCCCTGCGCATTAAAGCGCCAGAAAACGAGCTGGTTTTGTCCTTAAGAGAGGAACTTTATAACGATGCTTTTACGGCGATTAACTGGCCAAAACAGCGTAATGTAGTTTGCGAAAAAGATTGTTACACCACGCCGTCTCCAGTACTGAAGTGGATGAATTTTTTCACCAATCACTATGAAAAAATCAAATGGCCCTGGTTAAGAAAAAAAGCCACTGACTATATTTTAAAATACCTCAATGCGGAAGATGAGCAAACCGAATACCTTGATATAGGGCCGGTTAATAAAGCTATTAATTCTATTTGTATCTGGCACGTTTACGGCAAAGATTCGGAACAATTTAAAAAACATGTCGCGCGTTGGTATGATTATTTGTGGGTTGCTGAAGATGGCATGAAAATGAGTGGCTACAATGGCTCACAACTTTGGGACACTGCTTTTGCAACGCGGGCGATACTGGAAAGTGACTTGGGCGCTTTATTTTCGGCGACATTGACAAAAAGTTATCAGTTTATCGAGTTGTCGCAAATCAAAGCCGAGCACGCCACACATGCCGAGTTTTTTCGTCACCCCATGATCGGCAGTTGGCCTTTTTCAACCGCTGAACAAGGCTGGCCTGTGGCCGATTGTACCGCAGAGGGTTTAAGCGCCACTTTGGCGCTGCATCATTCAGACCTGGTTAAACCGGTAATTGAAGAGCAACGTATCAAACAAGCGGCCGAAATTATTCTTTCTTATCAAAATACTGATGGGGGCTGGGCAACTTATGAATTAACGCGTGCGCCCAAATGGCTGGAAAAACTTAATCCCTCTGAAGTTTTTGCCGATATAATGATAGATTATTCATGGACGGAATGTACCGCCGCGTGTGTTATAGCTTTACTTGAGCTTCAGGAAGTTTATCCTGACTTTAAAAATAACGAAATACGCAAAGCAATAAGTGCAGGCATTGATTTTATTCTTAAGCAGCAAAAGACCGATGGTTCGTGGTATGGTGGTTGGGCGGTCTGTTTTACTTATGCTACCTGGTTTGGCGTAGAAGCGCTCAGCAAAGCCAAGGGTAACGATTATTATGACGACATGATTTTAGCGGGCAGTATCAATAAAGCCTGTGTCTTTTTAGTGGGTAAGCAAAAATCCGATGGAGGCTGGGGTGAAACTTTCGAATCTTGTTCTAAACTGGTTTATAGTGAGGCGGTTACCTCTCAAGTGGTTAATACTGCATGGGCCTTGTTGACTTTAATGGCCGCTGATTTTGCTGATAAAAAAGTGCTTGAAGCAGGCATCAAGGTCTTGTTGAACAGACAAACCGATCTTGGCGATTGGTCACAGGAAAATATTTCAGGGGTTTTTAATTATAACTGTATGATAACCTACGCTAACTATAGGAATATATTTCCTGTCTGGGCGTTGAGTCGATATTATAGGCAGACTATTCGTAATTATTCACCTCCCCCTTTGAAAAAGGGGGATTGAGGGGGATTTATCTAATTAAATCTCCCCTAACCCCTCTTTTTCAAAGAGGGGGACTGAATACTTACGACTATTCAGGGATGATAAGACAATCAACGCAGTTTAAAGTATTTGTATTAAGTAGCCCACTATGAAATCAGAATTTGACATTTGCATTATCGGTGCTGGCATGGCCGGCGCCACCATTGCCGCGTATCTCGCCCCCAAAGGCGTTAAGATTGCGTTAATTGATCATTGCTATAAAGAGAAAAAACGTATTGTCGGCGAGTTGTTACAGCCGGGAGCGGTGTTGTCGCTTGATCAAATGGGGCTTGGAAATTTGCTGGAGGGTTTTGATGCGCAGCCGGTTGATGGGTATTCATTACTGCAAGGCGATGAAAAAATAACCATACCTTATCCGGATCACTACAAAGGTATGGGCTTGCATAATGGCCGATTTTTACAGAAAATCAGAGCCTCTGCCTTGCAGAATGAATCGGTTAAGCAAATCCATGGCAAGGCTTTGCAACTACTGGAAAATGAGCGGCATGAAATTATTGGCGTTAGTTACCGAGAGTCTCTTACGTCCGAGATAAAGTCTATTTATGCGCCTTTAACTATTACCAGCGATGGCTTCTTTTCAAATTTTAGGGATGAACTCAGCAATAATAAAAAAAGTGTGACGTCTTATTTTATAGGCTTGATTTTAAATGACTGTGACATGCCTTTTCCAAAACATGGACATGTATTTTTATCAGGACCCACGCCGTTTATTTGTTATCCAATTTCCAAGCACGAAGTCAGGCTTTTAATCGATTTTCCGGGTGATCAGTTGCCCAGAAAATTGTTACTACAAGCTCATTTGGATGCCAATGTGACGCCGTATATCCCCGAATCCATGCTTGACAGCTACGAGAAAGCCATGCAGGAAGGTGGTTTTAAAGTGATGCCCAATCATTATATGGCGGCAAAACCTATTATCCGCAAAGGCGCAGTGATGCTGGGTGATGCACTCAATATGCGGCATCCGTTAACTGGTGGCGGCTTGACAGCGGTATTCTCGGATATACAAATATTAAGTGCGCATTTATTGGCGATGCCTGATTTTTATAATACCGATTTAATTCACGATAAAATCGAAGCCTATTACCGTGATAGACAACACGCCAACGCCAATCTCAATGTGCTTGCCAACGCGCTGTATGGTGTGATGTCTAACGATTTGCTTAAAACGGCGGTATTTAAATATCTGCAATGTGGCGGTGCTGACGCGCAAGAGTCTATTGCTATTTTGGCCGGATTAAACAGGAATCATTATTCTTTGATAAAACAGTTCATTTGTCTGGCGGTGTTTGGTGCCTTTGATTTGGTTCGACAAAGCATAACAAATCTACCCAAGGCAGCACAAATTTTGTGGGATGCTTTCTTGATCATCAAGCCTCTGGCTAAAAACGAGCTGTCGTTTTCCGCTGTTTTTAGTGGTTATTTTAAAAAATAAACGTTAATCGCTTTTGTGCGTTCCAACTTTAAATGCACTGTTGTGTCCTTTGATATTGGCAAACAAATCCTTGGGGTCATCGCGATTACTCTAACTAAGACAACTCGCAATAAATAAAACTCATCATTTTAGTCTCCATACGCTTAACTTAATGGCAGTGATGTGCCCGACACCTTGTTAATTTGGAATGCAAACTTAGGTTTGTACGCTGTGTCTGGCGTCAATTATCTTCCCGATGATCTGAGGTGGTGCTGATTCATTTAACGTCCTGAATAAATGTATAACGTTGGCAGCCACATTTTTGCATTATATTTTCCCGCTTTGGTACATTTAGTTACAATTTTAAAGTTGTATTTTTTTACTAATTTTGTTAAATTATTACCAATTAAAAAAGCATTCAGTTTGTCAGTTAAGCGATGTCTCTTAAAAATCCAAGTTTGATATTTTTTTGATCACTTTTTTGGTATTAACATCATAACTATTCCCGATTTAAATCCACTGGGTATTGTTTTATCTTGACTGCGTTAAATTGAAGATTTCTAATCATTTAATTTTATTAACGATAGATTTAAAACCAGCACTGGCAGTTATCATAAATTGCCCAAGTTGAAATATCTGCTACTTATGTATTAAATTAAAGATGGCTTCAAACCGATTCTATTCAAAAATAGAGCAAATTAGTTTTAAAACCACCTATTAAGGAATAGAAAATGATGATGCCAACCAGTTTGTTTTTAACTCCTTTTGTTTTGACAATAATTTTTAATTTTCTCTTGTGACCTTCGGCTAAAAAATAAGGCTTTCCGGCGTGGGAACCACGCGGATTATAAATAATTACGATAAAACAGTATTTGAGCGGGTAACTTTACAACCCACCGTTTTTAACTATAAACACAACCAACCAACAGAAGCGATCATGACGAAAAAAGTTGCATTAATAACCGGTGTTACCGGACAAGATGGTTCATACCTTGCCGAATTGTTACTGGCAAAAGGCTATGAAGTTCACGGTATCAAAAGACGTTCGTCGCTTTTTAATACGCAACGGGTGGATCATATCTACCAAGACCCTCACATCACCGACCCCAAGTTTTATCTGCATTACGGTGATTTAACCGACAGCTCCAACTTAACCCGTATTTTAAGCGAAACCCAACCGGATGAAGTCTACAATCTGGGAGCCATGAGTCATGTGGCGGTGTCTTTTGAATCGCCGGAATACACCGCTGATGTCGACGGCATTGGTACGCTGCGTCTGCTGGAAGCCATCCGCTTTTTAAAGATGGAAAAGACAACCCGTTTTTACCAAGCGTCCACCTCAGAGCTTTACGGGCTGGTACAAGAAATACCGCAAAAAGAAACCACCCCGTTTTATCCGCGCTCGCCGTATGCCGTCGCCAAACTTTACGCCTACTGGATTACCGTCAATTACCGTGAAGCTTACAATATGTATGCCTGTAACG
>CAIMDR010000501.1 GCA_903839795.1 uncultured Methylococcaceae bacterium
AGCATTAGGTCAAGTGGCTTTAGCGACCTTCAACAATCCCCAGGGCTTATCTCAATTAGGAGGTACTACTTGGGGGCAAAGTAGTGCATCAGGGACGCCAAATTCTGGTGCCGCCGGCAATGGTCAATTTGGCACTATTCAATCTGGGGCCTTAGAACAATCGAATGTTAATTTGTCTGAACAATTAGTTGATTTAATTACTGCCCAGCAAGCTTATCAAGGCAATTCACAATCAATTTCAGCGCAAAATAAAATGGTCGAGACCATTTTGAACGCCTTCCGTTGATTTGTTACCAGTAGTACAGGAGACCTGTTGTGGATAGAGCCTTATATATTGCAATGAGCGGTGCCAAACAATCTTTGTTGGCACAAAACTCAAACGCCAATAATTTGGCGAATATGCAAACCACTGGCTTCAAAGCAGATTTGGAGTGGTTTCGTAATAGACCCGTAACAGGTGCTGGGCTTCCTACTCGTGTTTATGCCATGACTGAAAACCCAGGTACTGATTTTTCAACAGGCGCTATGCAAACTACAGGACGTAATTTAGATGTCGCCATCAATGGCGACGGTTTAATTGCTGTGCAGGGAGAAGATGGTAAGGAAGCTTATACCCGAGCCGGTGATTTACGTATTACACCAGAAGGCTTGCTGCAAACAGGCACGGGATTACAAGTAATAGGACAAAATGGTCCTATTACCGTCCCCCCTTCAGAAAGTCTAACAATCGGTGGTGACGGTACTATTACCATCATCCCTTTAGGCTCGGGTAATTCAACCACCTTACAAATTTTGGATAGGATTAAACTGGTGAAGCCAAATATGGCGGATGTGAAAAAACAAGGTGATGGCTTATTACATTCTAAAAGTGGCCGACCATTAGAAACGAGTGTTGATGTTAATTTGGCTCATGGTGTTATAGAAGGCAGTAATGTTAAAGGTTTTTCAGGGATGACAGAAATGATTGATCTAGCCAGAAATTTTGAATTGCAATCTAAGGTTATGAAAAGTGTCAGTGATAACTCTGCAGCTAGCGCCAAATTAATGCAACTGGCATAAATTGTGCTTCTAATATCAATGAAGCCTAGAAAAGGCAAGAAGTTGACACCGAGGAGTTTATCATGACAGAACGCGCATTATGGGTTGCAAAAACCGGCTTAGATGCACAACAAACACGTATGGCTGTTATTGCTAATAACTTGGCCAACGTTAATACCACAGGTTTCAAAAAAGACCGTGCCATGTTTGATGACTTAATGTATCAAAATATTCGCCAAGTGGGTGGACAGAATACCCAAAACACTCAATCACCTACCGGAACAGCTGTTGGCACAGGGGTTAGAGCTGTTTCTACCGAAAAAATATTTTCCCAAGGTAATGTCCAACAAACCAGCAATACCTTGGATGTTGCCATTAATGGGCGGGGATTTTTACAAATCACTATGCCCAATGGCGACACAAACTATACCCGCGATGGTTCATTAACATTAGATTCAACAGGACAATTGGTCACAGCCACTGGCTTACCGGTATCGCCAGCGATTACCATACCACAAACTGCGCTTAGTGTGACTATTGGCACTGATGGTACGGTATCTGCACAAATGCCAGGTACGCCGACTCCCAGCACAATAGGCCAAATTGAACTGGCTGACTTTATTAATCCTACTGGATTACAAGCTGTAGGTGAAAATCTTTTCAAGGCTACCGGCTCCAGTGGCGCCCCCATAGTCGGTATTGCCGGCCAGACACAATTTGGCACCTTGACGCAAGGCTCATTAGAAACCTCCAACGTCAATGTGGTAGAAGAGTTAGTTAATATGATTGAAGCACAGCGTGCCTATGAAATGAATTCCAAGGCCATTTCGACGGCCGACCAGATGCTGTCTTTTGTCACCCAAAACCTCTAATCGGATAAAGTGATATGATGACGCACAAACTCAGTTTTATTGGCATGACACTTCTAATAGTGGTCGCTTGCACGCCAGTGCCTAGCAAGGACCCTGATTTTGCACCAGTACAACCAGCTAGCTTAATACCGCCCGTACAAAATAGCGGCTCTATCTATCAAGCCGGTTACGATATGCGACTATTTGAAGATAATAAAGCCAGACGAGTAGGTGACGTATTAAGTATTACCTTTAATGAGGCCACTACAGCCAATAAAGCGGCCGATCTTTCTCATGAAAAACAAAACAACGTATCATTTACAGCGCCTTCGCTATATGGCATGGCGGTATCAACGATGACAGGTAGTGATCTTCACACATCCGTGGTAACAGACAACAAATTTACAGGCACCGGCAAGGCTGATCAAAGTAATAGTTTAACGGGTAATATCTCGGTTACTGTCATTGAGTTACTACCTAATGGTGATTTAAAGGTACGTGGCGAAAAACGCGTCACTTTAAACCAAGGTGATGAATATGTACGTTTATCAGGCATTGTTAGACCTATCGATATAGATCCTTCTAATACGGTGTCTTCAGATAAAGTAGCTGATGCAACTATTATGTATACTGGCAATGGCTCCATGGCCGATGCGAGTAAAGCCGGTTGGATAGAAAGGATTTTGAATAGTCCTTGGCTTCCCTTCTAATATTAAGGAAATTATTGTGAACTCAAACCGTAACTATTTGACACTATTCTTTATCGGCACCATGTTTTTTAGTGCTTCCACTTATGCTGAACGCATTAAAGACATAGCATCTATTGAAGGCGTACGTGCTAACCAATTAGTCGGTTATGGTCTGGTAGTCGGGCTAGTTATGACCGGTGATAAAACGGCATTTACTGGACAAACTTTGCGCAGCATGATCGGACGTTTTGGTTTAACCTTACCACCCGGCCAAAATCCTAATGCCAAAAATATCGCAGCAGTTGCTATACAAGCCGATCTTCCTGCTTTTGCAAAACCAGGCCAGGCTATTGATGTGACGGTTTCATCTATCGGCGATGCTAAAAGCTTAAGAGGCGGGACATTGCTGATGAGTCCATTAAAAGGGGCTGATGGCCAGGTTTATGCCGTGGCTCAAGGTAGCCTTATTGTAAATGGCTTAAGCGCCACCGGTAAAGATGGCTCTAATATTACCGTAAATAATCCTAGCGTAGGTCGAATTCCTAATGGTGCCACCGTCGAACGTACTGTTACCACCCCTTTTTCTAAAGGTAATTCCTTAACTTTAAATCTAAATACCTCTGATTTTACGACTGCCAATCGTATGGCAGAGGCGATTAATAATTTCTTGGGTGCAGATACAGCAAAACCTATTGATGCGACATCAGTAAGCGTTAGATCACCTATTGATGTCGGACAAAAAGTTTCGTTTGTTTCCATCGTTGAGAATATTGTTGTGACCCCAGATGATGCACCCGCACGTATTATTGTGAACTCACGCACCGGCACGGTGGTGATTAATGGCAAAGTTAGAGTTCAACCTGCTGCGGTATCTCATGGCAGTCTGACTGTAGCTATTAGTGAAAATAAACAAGTTAGCCAGCCAGGCGCTTTATCCAATGGCACAACGGCCGTTACCAATAAATCTAATATTCAAATTAGTGAAGAAAAAAACCGCATGTTTGTCTTTAATCCCGGTGTTTCTTTAGATGAAATTGTCCAAGCGGTTAATAATGTAGGGGCGTCACCTAGTGATTTGGTGGCGATTCTTGAAGCACTAAAATCAGCAGGCGCTCTGCGTGCTGAACTAATGGTGATCTAAGTCATGTCAAACATACAGGCCGCTGATGTTTATACCGACTTTAATGCTTTAGCGGGTTTAAAAGCAGAAGCCAAGAAAGATTCTCCTGAAGCTTTAAAAGCTGTTGCTAAACAATTTGAAGCACTCTTTCTAAATAACATCTTAAAAAGTATGCGCGCTGGAAAGTTATCCGATGGTCTTTTAGACAGCCAACAAAGCGACTCTTATAACGAAATGTACGATCAGCAGTTAGCCGTACATTTATCAGGAAACCCTGGCGTAGGCCTTGCCGATTTAATTGTTAAACAACTGAGTCCTAAAGATGCCACACAAAATACTGAAGGGTCTTTTAATAGACCGACTAATAATCAAGCCTTAAGTGGATCTTCAGCGGAAATATCCAGTGCCTCTGGCATAACAGGCGTCGTAAAACCACAAACTAATAAAGTGGATAGTTGGATTAATACCGATACAGAAGGTACCAAAACCATTATTAATAGCTATATTAATAATGGTGATTCACAAAATAATATGACGGAAATTCCGTTTAGGAATGCTAATGCCAAACCTTCATCAACAGATGATTTTATTCGCCAATTACTGCCTCACGCTAAACAAGCCGCCAAAGAACTGGGCATTGATCCCAAAGTTATTTTAGCTCAAGCAGCCTTAGAAACTGGCTGGGGACGTTCATTAATAAAAAATAGCAATGGAAGCACCAGTTTTAATTTATTTAACATTAAAGCTGATAAATCATGGACTGGAAAACAGGCGCAAGTATCTGCCTTGGAATTTGATCAAGGTATCGCCAAAAAAGTAAGTTCAGGCTTTAGAGCTTATAGCTCCTTTAAAGAAAGTTTTTCTGATTATGTAGACTTTATAAAAACCAATCCTCGCTATGGCGATGCTTTAAAACAAGTCGCTAATGGTGAGCGCTATTTACAAGAATTACAACAAGCAGGCTATGCAACAGATCCAAATTATGCCAATAAAATCATGACTATTTATCATAATAACTTGGTAGGTTTTGATCCAAACAGCGTGGTAGCGCTACACTAATGTGTAACGTTAAAGTGTCTTGCTTTATTGCCTATAGGAATTGTCATGAGTAGCTTAATAGGAACCTCATTATCTGGCCTGATGGCGGCGCAAAGCGCCCTAAACACGACTAGCAACAATATAGCTAATGCCAATACCGTAGGCTATAACACCGAAAACATTAACCTGACCACGGCTCCGGCAATATTCAGTAATGGCGGCTTTGTAGGCCAAGGTGTCAACACTGCCACAGTTACTCGTAGTTATAACCAGTTTGCAACTCAACAAGTAACGTCTACGACTTCTGCTTATGCCCAAGCCAATACATTGTCTACACTGGCATTTGGGGTAGATCAGACGCTGTCTGACAAAACGACTGGTTTAGCAACAGTACTTAGCAATTTTTCCTCAGCCACTACCGGTGTGGCTAATGACCCTACTTCAATAGCAGCTAGACAAGTTTTATTATCAGCAGCAGGATCGGTCGCGCAGCAAGTTAATTCGCTATCTAGCCAACTCAATACCTTAAATACCCAAACTAATGGTCAAGTACAAGCTAGCGTCAATAATATAAACGCCTACGCTACCAGTATTGCAGCCCTAAATACGCAAATTGTTGCAGCCACCAATAACTCAACAAACGGACAAGCACCTAATAATCTGTTAGATCAACGCGATGCACTAGTGGCACAAATTGCCCAGCAGGCTAA
>CAIMDR010000502.1 GCA_903839795.1 uncultured Methylococcaceae bacterium
GATTGGTAAGTATTCACCTCCCCCCTTTGAAAAAGGGGGATTGAGGGGGATTTATCTAATAAAATCTCCCCTAACCCCTCTTTTTCAAAGAGGGGGACTTGAATAGTTAGCTTTAAACCGGCATTAATCGTGATTAACTGTTAACGAGAGCCAATTTCTAACCCGAGTGTTATTTTTATAGTGTTCACGAGAAAATTATTGTAATGAAAATCCGTACTCTCTTTGCTTGTTCATTTTTATTGCTAGCCGTTGCTGGTAACGTCTATGCCGCCACTTACAAATTGCCGGAAATTAGCGGCGACAGGGTTGTTGCCTCTTCCACCGGTGAAACTGTCACGTTAACCGTTGAGCAAGATCAAACCCTACTGGATGTGGCCAGACGTTTTAATCTGGGACAAACAGAAATTGTCACTTTAAATCCTACTATTGATCGCTGGCTGGTAAAAAAAGGGACTGTAGTCCGCTTGCCTAATCGTCGCATTTTGCCGGATAGCCCTCATGAAGGTATTACCTTAAATATCTCGGAATACCGCATGTATTATTACCCTGCGGATCAACCCGGCACGGTAAAATCTTTCGCGCATGGCATCGGTCGACAAGATTGGCAAACACCATTGGGCAGAACCACTGTTATCAAAAAAGTGAAAGATCCTGCTTGGCATCCGCCCGAATCAATCAGACGTGAACATGCTGCCAATGGCGATCCTTTACCGGCTATCGTCCCGCCCGGCCCCAATAATCCCTTGGGCGCTTACGCATTGTATCTAAATCTTCCAGGGGATTATCGAATACACGGTACCGACGTTGATAAAATTTTTGGTATCGGCATGCAAATAACGCATGGTTGTGTCCGTATGTATCCTGAAGACATTGAGGCCTTATACCGCTCTGTTCCCGTTGGCACATCGGTTTATATAGTCAAGCAACCGGTGAAAGTTGGCTGGTTAAATAATACGCTGTATGTTGAAGCTCACCCTGATTTGGAAGGTGAAGAAAAGACCCAGGATCAACGCTATTCTGTAGCTTTAGAGCTTATTCAAAAAGCCAATAAAGGCGAATTGCCGGAGTTTGATCAGGTAGCTTTAAATAAAGCACTTAAAGATCTGGATGGAACCCCCGTTCCGCTTTATGAAAGATTGCCACCGCTGGAAGAAGAAATACCCGCGATTGAGCCAGAACCGGCGCCTATTCCCGTTGTTAAAGTCACAAAACCGGCTCCTGTCGTGGTCGCTAAAAGTAAAAAACCTGGGGTTGCTGCTGCGGTAATTAAAAGCTCAAAATCAGTACCGGCAACCGCCGGTAAAAACAGCAAACCCGTTACGGCAATGGCTGGCACGTCGAAAAAACCTGTACCCGTCACGGCCGCCAAAAGCAGTAAATCGGTTATCGTACCGGCGAGTAAATCAAAAACACCGGCCCCCGTCGTCACTGCCAGTAAAAACAGCAAATCGGTTATCGTACCTGCTGGTAAGTCGAAACAAGCAATACCGGTAACTGCCAACAAAAACAGCAAACAATTACCGGCAACACCCGCTAAAAGCAAAAAAGAAGAAACCAAGGGTAAAACCCAAAGTCCAAATCCTGCCAAAAGTTACTATCGCGGGACTTAATTAAAAAATCTCTAAATCCGCGTCTGCTTGGCAATTTTCGGCACTCAATTCCCACGTCAGGGATAAAACCGAATGACCGTAATGCAGCAACAAAATGGTATGATTTACTCGCTTGCTGTTTTTACTGATAAAGTCAAAATAAAATCGGTTTCAATTTCAAGTTCTGGAATAGCGTTTAACGCCTGTAAAACACTTTCGTTGGCTCGCCAGGCAAAAGGTGTCATTTGTAAAAGTGCCATTCTTTGCTGGGGGTCTGGGGTAATTTTATAACTGATCCGCTGTGTCGTTAAGTGTTCAAATCCCTGAGGCACTTCATTTTCTGAGACATGTTCTTTTGCCTCGGCATAGATAAATTCTTTTAATTGCCATAGATGACGAGGGCCAGGCGTGACCGTCAGCAAGTACCCGGAAGGCTTTAGTACCCGTTTGAGCTCGTCATTATCCGAGGGAGCAAACACTCTGAGTACAATATCAAAAGACTGGTCTGTATAAGGCAACCGGTTTGAGCTGGCAACAACAAACTGTGCTTGGGGCTGTTTTTTAGCAGCGGCGGCGATGGCAAACTTGGCAATATCAATACCCTGCAAAGCAATAAGTTCACTGTGCTTGCAAAAGCCGGCTATTTTTCGGCTGTAATAGCCTTCACCACATCCTAAATCCAAAAGCTGTATGCCCTGCCCTTTGGTATTAACGACATCAATCATCATCGCCACGGCCTTGGCCATTGGCTCATAAAATCCGGCCTCTAAAAATAGACGTCGAGCTATCATCATTTCTCTGCTATCACCCGGTTCTTTGGAATGTTTATCCTGAACAGGTAATAGATTTAAATAACCGGCTTTGGCCACATCAAAACTATGATGATGCAAACAGGCATAATTTTTACCTGATGGTTGCAGTTGTAGCGGTTCTCTACAAACGGGACAGATATACGGACTATTCGACGCGATGACTAATGGTTGCACAGGCAAAAAATTTCAGTAGTTGATAAAGGGATCGGAGGACACTATTTAAAAGATTATAGAGACCTTCGTTAATTAAGCGACATTATTTTCTGTAGGGCGTGCCGTGCGTGCCTTGAAAATTAAGGCGCACACGGCACGCCCTACGCATTTAATTAATTCAGGGCTAAAAAAGCTAACGACTAGTGCGTGCAGAACGCTTTAACACATCCCAGACTGACCGGACATTTGACTCGGGTTCGGACAACAGTAACGTGAGCGTAATTTCTTCAAGAGCGGCAAGTATACAGATCACAGAGGCCAATCGAAACGGCCAGGCCGGACCACCCAGAAACAACACATACAAGGTCAGTCCCATGGAAGCGGCTGCACTTTTTACACCCCACGTATGATAACTGGTAAAACGTCCAAACTTGCTAAAACCAGCGAAGGCTGGCAATAAACAACTGGCTACAATCAGGCCGACAAAAACCAGCTCTCTATAAACAACGTCTGGCCATAACCACCAGCAACCGAGAGCGATGGTTAAATAGATTATTACATCCGCCCAGCTATCCAGAGTAGCGCCAAACGGAGATACCTGTCCGGTCAAACGTGCAGCCAGACCGTCTAACAAATCGGTCAAAAAAGCGACCGCCAACAAAATCATAAAAGCGATGCCATAGCCTTGCCATGCCAGCCATAACAAAACCGGAGCCGCTACAAATCGAAATCCTGTCAGCATATTAGGCAAGGTTAACTTGGACTGTTCGATGTGTTGTTGACTGTTCATAAGGCAAATGAGGCGGCAAGTGGCGCATGGTCTGAAAGCATAAGCCAGGGCGAATGAGCCAAGCGGTCACACGATTCCGGAATCAGACCCCGATAATAAATACGATCCATCTGCAAAAAAGGTAACCAGACAGGAAATGTTCGCGCATGGCAGCCATGCGTTTGTAAAAAAACCTCCTGCAAATCCAGATGATCATGAAAAAGTCGGCCGGCGTGCCCCATCCAGTCATTAAAATCACCGGCAACAATCAAAGGTGCATCATGGGGCACATGGCTATCAATACGATCACACAATTTGCCTATTTGCTGGCGACGCTCTTTACCCATCAAGCCAAAATGAATACACACGATATGCACGTCCTGATCACAGTCAGGCAGTCGGATAATGCCATGCAGAAGGCTGCGACTGGCCCAAGGAAAAGGAGAGACGTTAATATTCTCCCAGCTTTGAAACGGATACTTGCTTAAAATGGCATTGCCATGATGGCCGGCATTATAAATCGCATTTTTTCCGTAAGCGAAATGCGGCCATACACCTTCGGCAATAAACTCAATGTGTGATTGATCAGGCCAATGTTCCACATTTTTTTTATGGCGGTGATGCTCGCCTTGCATCTCTTGCAAAAACAGCAAATCGGCATCAGCGGCTATCAGTGCCTCTTTGATTTGGTGTAATACAAAGCGCCGATTACCCACGTTAAAACCTTTATGAATATTATAAGTTAATACCCGCAAGCCTTTTTTTTTCATAATGCCCCTGACATCCTGTAAAGTAATAAACCTTTCTAAGTTAATAAGGCTGATTGCGAATATTCAATCGATAAAGCACCGGTGAAACAAATTCCTCACACAGAAAAAAAAGCACTGCAATAAGTGCAATCTCAGTAAGGTTGAGTACTAACGGCTCTTTTAGCAGATATAAAGGCAATAATGATTCCAGTACCGTATCAAGAGCTCTCGCCCGACTGCTTTCAACATTACCTAAGCGCCGCTTAATAAAGCTGGCCATTATGTCCCCTATCATCGTCAGCGTACCAAATAGCATCCCCGTTACAAGCTGCAACCCCAGTAAAATAGCTACCGATGCACACAAAACAAGTGCTGAAAAAAAACCTCGCCAAGTTTTACTGTTACCAAATAATCGATAGCCATCACCTAGAACAAGTCCGTTATCTATCGGCCTTGCCAACCGGTTGCCCAGCAATTTAGTAATAACCACCGGCGCACCATTGGCGGCAATAAGCAGAACAAAAGCCTGAAAAATGCAATACCAACACAACGACAGCAAAATCATGACTAACTATCTCCTTTTACTAAGTTAAAAACAAGGAATATCGATAAATCGGCTACCAACACGGGACAGACCTGACAGGTTTTATAAACCTGTCAGGTCTAACTCCAGTATTTTGTGCTGGCTAAAGTGGGTAGACGATAAATTAAATAATGAGTGGGATCACCGTTAGGAATCGGCACAAAACAACTTGAGGATTAAATTCCATAGCCCCACCCCCCCCCTAAAAAGCGGTTAAAAAATTGCAACGAAGACTGTAGCGACACAATTTTTTTACTAGCACCTTATCACAGTGTAACCCTGCAATAAATACATTGATTATAACTAAAATCACCGTTTACAACCGCTTAAAAAATAGTTTGGCAACCGCTAATTTTTTATGAATGACCAACAACGGCAAATGTCATTTTATGTCTTGAATATAATGGATGGCTAATATAAACTTCAGATACGCCCTGCCATTATAAAAACAAGCTTCACTAACAAGGGCGGTTCTTTTCTATCAGAGGAGGTTCTATGTCTAATCTTGAAAATAATTCCCGCCGTCGTTTCCTGACCCAATCCGGCTTGGGTTTGGTTGCTTTTGCAGCCATGCCGGGTCTTTTGCGTGCCATGGAAAATAGCGAAGGTATGCATGGCATGCCGAAATTAACCCCTAACAAGGCTTCACCGAATTTTAAACCGGATGTAGAATTTGATCTGCTTTGCCAATCAGGCTCGGTATCAATTTTACCCGGACAAAAAACACAGGTGCAACAATACACCGCCAAGTTAAAAAAAGGTCCTGAAGATACTCTCATAGATATAGCCGGATCTTATTTGGGGCCGTTAATCAATTTACAAAAAGGCCAGAAAGTGCGCATTAATTTGCACAACAAACTGACCGAACCTACCGTTACCCACTGGCATGGCCTGCATGTCCCCGCTAATATGGACGGACATCCGCAGTACACTATTGATCCGGGCGAAACGTTAGTCTATGAATTTGAAGTGCTTAATCGCGCGGGTATGAATATCTACCATCCACACCCACATGAACTCACTGCCAAACAGGTTTATCATGGCCTGGCAGGTGCTTTATTTGTTCATGATGAAGAAGAGGCAAAACTGGAATTACCCGCCGGTGAATTCGAGATCCCGATTGTTATTCAGGATCGTCTTTTCGACGGACAAAATCAACTCGTTTATGCCCATAACATGCATGACCGTATGGTTGGTTTTTATGGCGATAACATCTTGGTCAACGGTCGTCCCAATTTCCAGATGGATGTTGCCAGTCGCGCTTACCGGTTACGCGTTTTAAACGGCTCAACCGCCCGCATTTACAAACTGGGTTGGGATGACGGCACACCCATCACCGTTATCGGTGTCGATGGCGGCTTGCTGGAACAACCGCAAGTTAAACCTTACGTCATGCTGGCACCCGGTGAACGTTTAGATGTTTGGGCGGATTTTAGCGGTCGCAACGAAGGTTCGCAGTTAGTCATGCGCAGCCTGGCTTTTTCAGGCGTGTTACCTAAAATGGCTCAGCGCATGGGTGGAATGATGCATGCCAACGCTTTGCCGGTAGGTAGTGATTATCCAATTTTTACTGCACGCGTCACCAAAAAAGTCAGCGACAGTCCTAAACTGCCTTCACAATTATCAAAAATCAACTGGCATCCCATCAGTGCAACCGCTAATCCTGACAAACCGGTTCCCATCGCTATTTCCGAAGGCCCGATGGCCATGTTGCTTAATGGACGCCCTTACAAGTTTAACGACATTCAAGACGTTGAGCGCATCAAGGTAAATACTATCCAACTCATGGAAATTTTTCATGCGCACGGTGGCGGTCACGATAAACCAGCCGCAGCGTCAACTGAAGAACATGGCGCAGAAAAGCACAGCGGCGGCATGGGCATGATGGGCGGCATGAAACATGGCGATGATGACCAGAAAGGCGGCCAAGGCATGATGGGCATGGGACACCGAGGTGGCGGCATGGGGATGATGGGCGGCATGAAACATGGCGATGACGACTCAAAAGGTGGTCAAAGCATGGGCGGTATGGGTGGCATGGGTATGATGATGTCCATGGCGCATCCCATTCATTTACACGGCCAACAGTTTCAAATTGTCAGCCGCACTGTCAGTGCAGATAATGAAGCAGACTACGCCACCGTGCGTGACGGCTTTATTGAAAACGGTCTCAAAGACGTTGTACTGGTGATGCCTGGCGAAAAAGTTCGCATTATAAAACCTTTCCAGGATTTTAAAGGCTTGTTTATGTACCATTGCCATAATCTCGAACATGAAGACATGGGCATGATGCGCGACTTTTTAGTTGAATAGTTGAGCGCTTGTTATAGAGTGGCTTAGAAGTAAAACAACATTAAGCTCCCTCTCCTGCTGGAGAGGGTTGGGGTGAGGAGAATAAAATCAAGCAGTTATATTCCCCCTCATCCCAACCTTCTCCCTCAAGGGAGAAGGAGCTGATACTTGTGTAGATACTTATGCCTTCAGGGAGAGGGCTGGGGTGAGGGTGATCGAATGTCGCTTTACTTTCACGTGGTTCTATAATCCGGTAACAAAAACGGGCGCTCTAATGCGCCCGTTTTTTTTGGCTATCAACTTAACACGGGACAGACCTGATTACATCAGCGGCAGAATCTGATCAAGAATCTTGCCATTAGTGACCAGAACCTGTTTGGGAAAAAGGCCTTCATTGCCTTTAAAATCGGTCACGGTAGCACCCGCTTCCCGCGCTATTAAAGCACCCGCTGCAACGTCGTACAGATTTAATTCCTGCTCCCAAAAAGCATCAATCTGACCATCGGCAACCAAACATAAATCCACAGCGGCCGAGCCAAATCGCCGCTGCCCCGTCGTATTTTGAGCGATTCGTCCAAAGCGCTCCAAGTTATTGTCTGTCAAGTAAGAACGCAGACAGGCAAACCCGGTACCCACCATCGCATCAGCCAGATCACTCTCTAAAGAAACCGTAATTGGCTGACCATTTTTAAAAGCCCCTTTGCCCTTTTCTGCACAGTAATAATCATCTAAAGCCGCTGCATAAACCGCACCCATTATCAGTTCTTGATTAATTTCCAAGGCAACACTGATGCCCCAAAAATATTGCCCTCTTGAAAATGAATGCGTACCGTCGATAGGGTCAACTATCCACCGATTGGTTTGATTAGCACTTTGCCCGCTCTCTTCTCCCCAAAAACCATATTCCGGGTACTTCGTAGTCAGGGTTTCTTTTAAAAAAGCCTCAACAGCAACATCCGCCGCAGTAACAAAATCTCGCGGACTTTTTTTGTTAACCTCAACATTTTTCAAGTCTTTAAAATAAGTCATTGCAATGGCTCCTGCTTCACGGACCACCTCTTCAAGTACAGCAAGCGAAATCGACATCTGGGGGTAACCTTATCAATCAAAAAAAGTTAATTATACGGCAAGAAAGTTAAGTCGTTGAAAAATGACTATCGCTAAGGTGCGATTCTCAATTGATTAGAAGCGTCGTACTCAACGCAGTAAGTTTTACTGCATTTATAAATAACTATTCACCACGAAGAACACGAAGCTTTTACCTTTGTTTTTCATCGTTGTTTTACACATTAAATTGATGCTGATCGCGAGTCGGCAAATACCGATCACGATCATAGGGTGGCGTTTCACGCGCTGGAATAATATCGTTCGGCCAGTCTTTAGCCCACTGATTCCGTTCTTCTTCATCAGCGTAGTAGCGAAGATAAAGCTCGGAATCCTCCTCGCTACCACTACCTACCAAGTCGATGTGACAAGCATAATTTTCATCGATTGGCATATCCGGATTTTCCACCCGCAACTGCTCATGCCATAATTCCTCATACAGTTCGCGATCACTGAGATGGTTGGTGCTATAAAGAAATGTGCGCAGCAAAGCCAAGCCGCGTATCACTTCCCACAACTTGGCGTTCAGTTGCCTATCATCCAATTCTTCCGGAGCTGGCAACGCCACACCGCCTTGCACCAGCAAGTCAAAAGAGGTGATTCTTTCAGCTTCCTCGAAGGCCACTACATACTCCCAAAACTGTTCCCGCAAGGTCTGTGATAGATCTTCCGACTCAAAGAACGACAATTCATCGCTCACGAACGCTTCGGCCCTGCGTTGCAAATCTTGAATATGTGCCTGGCTATCGGCGCTTTCTTTGTTTTCTATGGGTTTTTTAGGCATTACGGTGTCCTCCAAAATCAGGGTTGATTATGTTAGATGATTGGGTTTTATGCAAATACTGTACTTGTAATTCCAATAGCTGGACAGGGAAAAGCTCGTCCAGCCATTTAATGATTAGTGTTAAAGTCGTATAGGTTGAGTTGCGATTTATACAACCCAACATTCGTTGCAACAATGTGTTGGGTTAACGATAAAGCTGTTGACCCACCCTATGCTGCGGCCATCTTTCTTCGTTCGTCTTTCAACTAGCTCTCAAGAAACAGCTTTTTAGTGCATTTAAAATCAATAACTTGCAAGGATATAAAAAAGCAAAAAATCGCTTCAAACAGCGACTGTTTCTTGGTAACGCCTTGCCTCTATAAGGAGCTTACTTTGCTCAGGACAAACGGTTTTATTTTTACAAGGCTCTTCTACGCGAAATTGC
>CAIMDR010000503.1 GCA_903839795.1 uncultured Methylococcaceae bacterium
AAAACGTGAAAAAAATTAGTATGTTATATTAATTTAGCTGTTCACTGTTTGGGTGACGGCTTACAGCTTCGTATCTCTTTAAAATTTTTCGTGCTTTTTGTGCTTTTTGTGCTTTTTGTGTTTTTCGTGGACGAAATGATTTTTCCAGACTTATCTAATAAAATCTCTCCTAACCCCTCTTTGTTAAAGAGGGGGCTTATTTATTGCGAGTTGCCTAACTAAACAGCTATATATACGCCGCACGGACACAACTCGATTTTCTGATCGGCCATTTTATCCGATAGCAGTGTTGCAAAAACAATTACATAGCTAACTATGTGACTTTTTTTCGCCTTGCTCGAATAAAATAACTCAATCATAAATTACGTAAACATGATCGCGCGGAGTATATACCTAATGCAAACTTTTTAAATATCTTCGGTATTAAACGTTTGTAACGGGTTTGCAAACTCCATCCTTCGTAGAAGCAGATATTTTGTAAGTATTCAGTCCCCCTCTTTGAAAAAGAGGGGTTAGGGGAGATTTAATTAGATAAATCCCCCTCAATCCCCCTTTTTCAAAGGGGGAGGTGAATAATTACGATATTTTCATGCCCGACATTTCTACGTTGAAAATAGTGTGATGACATTGCCCCGGCTATTCCAAAAAATCAAATATAAAGTGCTGCCATGCGCCGCCAATAATAACCACTATGAGCCCTATCATCCCAAAGCAATAATTGGTGATGTATGTTTTTTTGCCACAATATTGAGCTTAAGTGTTCATTATTTGGCAAAAAAGGATCTTCTTTGCCAATGACCAAGGTAATATCCATTTCCCTTAGCTTGTTTAAACGCCAGGAACAGTCGAGGTTGGGTAAAAAATGGCTGGGCGTATGAAAATAAATATCTTCATTATAAAAACCATCGAACAGGTCGTTAAAAAACTCTACATTCAAGGTAAGATCATAACGACCTGAGAAGGCAACCAACTTTTTAAAAAACTGGGGGTAACGAAATGCAATGTTGGTAGCATGAAATGCACCCAGACTTAAACCATGAGAAATCACACATTCATGCTGATTTTTGCTGTCCATAAAGGGTAATACTTCGTTTAGAATGTATTCTTCATAGTCTATGTGGCGCTGGATACGTCCATGAGGATGCGCCCAGTCACAGTAAAAACTTTCAGCATCGATACTGTCAATACAATAGAGTTGTAGCCAGCCTTGTTCTATTTTGTGCTTTAAAGTGTTAACTAATCCTAATTTTTCATACTCATAAAATCGTCCCAAGCGAGACGGAAAAATCAACACTTTTGCACCGGCATGACCAAATACCAGTAATTCCATATCGCGCTGTAATCGATCGCTCCACCATTTGTGATATTCACGATTCATTGATGTCTCCTGTGTTTAGGGGTGTTCGCTAAGCGATGCAAAAAAAGCATCCAGTTGATTAAGAAGTTCGTGCTCTTGCTGTGCTTGAGCAGGGTAGTTGTGATGCCCGGACTCCAGGATAAATAGTTGCTTTTCGTTGGGTAAGGCGTTGTAGATTGCAAACTGTCCGGGAGGCGCGACACAGGGGTCAAATATTGCACAGGCACAATGCATGGGCTGGGTAATGTGCTTTGCTGCCAAGGCTGCATCGTAATAGCGCAAAACAGCAAGCGTCTGTTTTTTGTGGGATTTATAATATCCTTGAACGCTTTTTCCGCTGCCGTTGGTGGCCAGTCTTAAGCGTAAAGGGTGATGACCAAAGGTGGGTACATTGAGATGGCCTTTACTGATACGTGTTTCCCACGCCAGCGCCAAAGCGCCAATACCGCCACTAAAACTGATACCCAGATAACCCAAATGTCCGCTTAGCTCAGGAAACAGGGACAGCATCGTACTGACTGCCAGCCATAAATCTTCAACGCACCCGCCTAGAATATAGTGATCCTTCTGGTTAATGTTGTGTAGTACATGCCAATAAGGCTCGGAAGAAATAGTCGGTTGGGCGCTAAGTGACAGACCCCGAAAACAGGGAAACAAAAAGGCGGCGTCTTTAAAGGGCAGGTGATAATCAGGCTCATCACGTCCGCCATAGCCGTGACCGACAATAAAGCCACGTTTAATGACCCCTGAAGTGGGGACCATTAACCAGCCACGAATAGGGAAGTTATCGGTAGAGGTGTAGTTTATCTCAAATAAACGCCACCCCAACTTATCTTCGTTAATAATCTTTGTGTGGGGTTGTGGATTAATAGTTAAGGCTTTTTTATAGCGCTGCTGCCAAAAGCAATCAAAATCCTTCGGTTCTTTCGGCGTTTTTACGGCAAGCAACTGGTCAAGCGTGTATCCATAACTTGGATCAAAACTGTAATTAACGGTATCCATAATCTTTTATTGGTATCTGACATTGATGGCGCACTCAAAACACAGTAATTTATAACACGATAATCATGACAGAATTATTTATAAATCGAAAAAACTAAAAAATTTTGGTATTGCCATTAAAAAATAGAACACAGATGACACGGATTTGACAGATAGACACGGATAAGAGACGTTTTTAATCTCATAAAAAACAGTAGGTGCGCACCACCTACGCATCAACTTAAGGACATTAATTCACCACGAAGACACGAAGTTCACGAAGAAAAACCAAAGCAAAATCTTCGTGTTCTTCGTGTCTTCGTGGTGAAATGTTTTAACTTGATGTCTATGGGATTCTCACCCTACCACTTGCACTCGAAAAGTCTTATTCCGACCTACGCCTAAAAATAAAATCCGTTGAAATCCGTATCATCGGTGTCATCCGTGTTCTATTACCGAAGCCAATATTAATAATAAACCCTGAATGATCGTTGTATTTGCTCAAATTCATAGAGGTAGGGTTGTGCTACCTGATGGTTGTTAACGACGACCAGCAGATCATGAGAAAAAACGGACGTGTTGTACCAGTTAAAGCTGCCTTCAATGACGATGGAGTCATCGATAACACAATATTTGGAATGAATCGGTGAGTAAGGGACGGTGTGATCATCTTGTCCATAGACCAAACCTACCGGAATACCGGCATCTTTTAGGCGTTGTACGGCGGGTAACAAGGGGCGGTTAAGTTCTTCCGCCATCGGTCGCGCTACACCAATCTTGCCTTGTCTGGCTAAATGTCCGTTAAAAAGAACATGCACATAAACCCCTCTGTCTTGGGCGTGTATCAAGGCATCGACCACGCTGTCATGATGATCGCCCAACAGGTCACCCATTAAAAACAAACACAGCTTGATCGAATGCCGGGCGTGGTGAATTTCAGCCAGGATGGCGTGATGCGGACGGTAGGGTTTGCCGTTAAGCATCATCTGTCTGCCGAAGGTATAAAGCAGATTAAAATGGCTTAAGGGATTAATGCCGTATTTTTGATTGACCCCGCCGCGTTGACTCTGAAATATATTATCAAGCAACCGACAGATACCTTTGGAATGAAAAGTCATCCCGGATTCCCAGTTAGCCCACCAGCGATCGAAGGTGATATTAAATGAACCCAGTATGCAATCCTCGTCGTTAAAAATAACAAATTTGGTATGCATGTCCGGTTCAACTTCAATCAGGTGATGTTGGGGGGTGCAAAAGACGCCAACCAGTTCAACCCTGGCACGCTTTAGTCGGGCATAGTTATGGCTGTGAGTCAGGGTCATTTTGCGCCAGTCTACAATACACTGAACCAGGACACCCTGATGACTGGCATGAATCAAATGGTCAATAAAATCCCTATCATCAATGCAGTCAACACTGACTTTGATGGTACACAGTCGATTAGGGTTTTCCCACTTGCTGCGGATCACCTTATCGATATGATCATGGATAAAGCGTTTGGGGTGATAAGGGTGGTATAGGTCGCCTTTGGTAAACTTGGGAATCAGGTTTAAGGAGTCAAAATGATGATTATACCAATCAGCGTCACTTTGTAATTCGGCGGCATTTAATTCATAAGTGCGATAAGCATTAGGTGTTGCCCAGTCACCGGTGATTTTTCTATGCTGTTGATGTCCATCCTGCGCTTGCTGGCTATCCATGAAAATGTAGTCATTTTGTGAAGGAATAGAGTGCTCATTCAGATGGACAATGAAAGAAAATTTGACGCAGTTAATCGGGCCAAAGTTATTGGAAGACAATATGTAAAAGTCGCGTGTACTGCGTTTGTGGCGATCCCATTGAACATCAAAGGCATCGGTATCCACAATATATTTTTCGCAGACATCTTGATCACGATACACTTTAAGAATAACTTTTACATTAGCCTGAATGCCAAAGAATACATCAAATTCTATTTTTCCCCAGCGGACATCAAATTTTTCATTTAAATCATTGGCTCTTTGAAAATAGCCACCTAAATGTCCATGAACGGGCATGGCATAGTGCTCTGCTAGTGGCATGTTATGTCCTTGTATAAATTTATGATTATATTATTTTTGTGCATTTTCTGGAAGGTTTTAGGTCGTTTGGCAGGCGTTCAATACGATAAATTTACTTAGGCTCAAAGGTCATAAAATAACCACAGTGATCTGAAACCCGACCATAATCTTGTTCAGTAAATAATACCTTTCCTGAAGTGATTTGTAGGTCACTGGCCTTGTTCATAAAAATATAGTCAATACGATAATCATCAGCAAGGTAATCTTGCCAGTGGGGATCATTGACTTTAAATATTTTCTCAAAGGCGTCGTGGTCGTTGATGGCTAAAAACTGGTCTTCATATTCATGGGCACTCACTACCAAAGTATAGCCTTCGGTGCCTGCCGTGATATTAAAATCACCGCACAGCATTGTACCAGTGACATCTTCAGTTAGGTTATCGGCAGCCCAGTTACCCAGTGTTTTAAACTGCTCTGCAAAGCCGTCATCCCACCAACTTAGATGGGCCGAAAAAAAATTGATCAAGCCCAGGTAAGGTACATGCACTTGTGCCATAACCACTTTTCTGGAATGAATGCTGTCGGCACTATGGCTGTTTGAAACATACCTTGAATCCTGTTTTAACAGCGGGTATCGACTCAGGATGGCAACACCTTCGCGGTATTTATCAAAACCCTTATGCGACCAATCGGTGTAAAGATGAAACGGGTGTTTAAGACGATTATTAATGATGTTGGCCGAATTGGTATTCCAGTCACCGTTGCCCTCGTTCCAAAGTTCAGCCACTTCCTGAAGGCAGACAATATCAGTGTCCAGTTCGTTAATCGCCTTGGCTATTTGTGAAAACTTATGGTCTTGATTGTCTTCTTGATAGCAGTGTAGATTTAAAATCATCACTTTGAGTGGTTCATGACTCAGCGAGAAATTGTTACCTTGGTTATTGTCCCAAAAAACTTGATCGTTGCCTTCACAGCTTAGGGTGTATTGCAATTTAAACGCGTTATCTATGTTGAGTAATACTTTCCAAAGTTGCGTGCCGTATTGGTTTGGATTTCTGGCATTGCTGCGCGAGGTTTCATCCCAATAGTTGCGTTTAAAATGACAGGGCGTTTGATGGGTATGTTTCCAGTTGTCGGTTGTCCAATGAACTGTGACAGTTTTGGCTTTTACAGACTCGTTGACCGCTACGGTAATAAGCATAAATTTTTGCTTATCATGCAATTTAGTCTCAAAGCCAATATTCAGGATTGGCTGTGTGGCTACGACTTTAATGCCGGAATCGGCCTGGCTGGAATAATTCAGGTCGTGGTTGTTATCCCAATATTCATTGCCTTGAGTTTGATAGCGCAAGGCAAATTTAATATTACCCGGAAGCGATTTATCGGCGGCAAAGCTAACGGTTGTCTCTGCTCGCCAGTATTCTTTATTGTGGATCAGGTTGCTGTGCCAGGTTGCTGCTAGCGTGTGCCACACACCGTCTTCGCCCGCCCAGATAACATCGATTTTCTTGTCAGGGCTTAGGTTTTCTACCTGCATAAAAAAACACAGATTCTGTTGAAGAACCTTTTTTTTTCGGGATATTACATTTTCAACATACAGTAGTTGGATTTCATTCATCTGACGACTCTCTCTCTAAAATGCGGTAACTATTCAGCCGTTAAAAAATAAAACACCGATGCCACGGATTTGACAGATAGACATGGATAAGGGGCAGTTTTTTAATGCCATGAAAATTTATTTATAAATATAGTCTT
>CAIMDR010000504.1 GCA_903839795.1 uncultured Methylococcaceae bacterium
CCCCTTTGAAAAAGGGGGAGGGCAAAGCCAGGGGGCAGAGGGGATTTATCTAATCAAATCTCCCCTAACCCCTCTTTTTCAAAGAGGGGGACTGAATACTTACACGCCAAGTTTCAAAAATATCCTGCTATTATCGACATAAATCATCCACATAGGTAGATGCCAACTGAGGTTTCTTGCCAATCAGGAATTGATTTGCCACCCATCAATAGCAAGGGCAATCAAAAATCAAAGATGTTTGTTATCTTTAGTTTGTTTAGCGGCGTGGTTTTATGGATAATGTACTTAAGGTTTCAGTATTTTCAATAGATTCAAGCGATTCAACATAAGGTTTTGCAATATGACAGAAATGATGAGTAGTGGAGTTGAATTGATGTTTGCCGGAATGAGCATTGTGTTTTTGTTTTTGACCATGTTGGTGGTTGCGATCAATATCATGTCTTCATTAGTGCAGCGGTTTTTTCCTGAAGCACCTCTTATGGGGGCAGCTGCAACGGTATCCAGTGGTATTGACAAAAGCGTCATTGCTGCAATTACGGCAGCGGTGCATCAGTATCGAAGTAAGCATAAATAAAGTTAAGAAGTGTTGGTGGCTAACAACTTAAGGCGGGACATAGTCGAGACTTAACCGTTCGTCCTGAGCCTGTCGAAGGGTGAGCGGTTAAGTCGTTCATGGTTCGACAATGCTCTCCTGAGCGCCAGACGAAGGGCTCTCCACGAACGGCTTAGCCTCAAACTGCCCCTTCTTAAGTTGGCAGCCGTATTGGTTAGCTGTGTGTACCATTTGATCTATAAATGGTTTTATATTTAATACATTCAATCGACCCAAAAGGTCAGTGATTAACATCCTGTAAAGGTTCCCGGAGAAAATTAAGAATGGCCAAAGATAAAAAAAAGCCCCTAGCTATCACTGAAGTTGTCTTGCGTGACGCGCATCAATCAATCTTAGCCACTCGCTTACGCATAGAAGATATGCTGCCGATTTGTGCAAAACTCGATGATATCGGTTACTGGTCAATCGAATCATGGGGTGGCGCTACTTTTGATGCGTGTATTCGTTATCTGGGTGAAGATCCGTGGGAAAGATTGCGCTTACTGAAAGCGGCAATGCCTAAAACACAACAGCAAATGCTCCTGAGAGGGCAAAATATTTTAGGCTATCGTCATTATGCCGATGACGTGGTTGACAAGTTTGTTGAGCGCTGTGCCATTAATGGTATTGATGTTTTCCGTATCTTTGATGCCATGAATGACATGCGTAATATTGAGCATGCGGTAAAAGCCGTACTCGCTACCGATGCACATGCCCAAGGGACTATTTCTTATACCACCAGTCCGGTACATACGCTGGATTCGTGGGTTAATCTGGGCAAACAGATTGAAGACATGGGCGCACATTCCATCTGTATTAAAGATATGGCCGGATTGCTTAAGCCTTACGAGGCTTTTGAGTTGATCAGTCGCTTGAAAAAAAGTACCAAAATCCCTGTCCATTTACATTGCCATGCAACGACGGGTTTAAGTGTCGGCACACTGATTAAAGCCGCTGAAGCCGGTGTCGATAATGTGGATACTGCCATTTCGTCAATGAGTATGACTTATGGACATAGCGCTACCGAAACGATTGTTGCCAGCCTTGAAGGCACTGAGCGAGCTACCGGCCTGGATTTGGTCAAGCTGGAAGAAATCGCGGATTACTTTAGGGACATCCGCAAAAAATATGCCCAATATGAAGGTAGTCTTAAAGGGGTCGATGGACGCATTTTGATTTCACAAGTACCGGGCGGCATGTTGACCAACATGGAAAGCCAACTGAAAGAGCAGGGTGCTTCTGACAAGTTTGATGAAGTCATGCACGAAATACCTAGAGTACGCGAAGACTTGGGATTTATTCCGCTGGTTACACCCACATCACAAATTGTGGGAACCCAAGCGGTGATGAATGTGATGAATGGTGAGCGTTATAAAACCATTACCAAAGAAACGGCGGGCGTATTAAAAGGTGAATACGGTGCAACGCCTGCGCCGGTAAACAAACAATTGCAAGACAGGGTGCTCAACGGTGCGCAACCGATTACCTGTCGTCCGGCTGATTTAATCGAGCCGGAAATGGACAAGTTGATC
>CAIMDR010000505.1 GCA_903839795.1 uncultured Methylococcaceae bacterium
GATCACTCGTCGCAAACGTCAACACACAATCTAAGGGCTTTCTTTCTGCGCTCATTCTTTGGCTAACTCATAAGAATGAGCGTCATAACTTGTTTTTAACGTTTGGTGATTTATGAGAAAAAGGTATCTACTTTAAAAAGCCGGGTAAATTGAATGCTAGCAATAATTAAGTAGTTAATTTTAAAGTATTTTATTTTTTACATACCACGTTTTACCCGGGGATTTAAAGTGGATACAAAAAAAGTATTAGTGACCTTGCGTGATCAACTGGTTTTAAGCTTGTTAAAATCGGTCAATTCCGGTCGACCTGATTGGGGCGCTGCCGTTTTGGTTAATATGGCCCGATATATTGCGGTTGAGCAGTCATTACAATTGGGGCGATGGGTTTTCATTGACGATTTTGCCGTGGACAGTGAATGGATCAGCACCGATCAATTTGTGGAGCAGGCAGAGCCAATACAAACCCAAATTGATGATGCACAGGATAATTTTAAGCAAACCCGAAAAGCGATAATAAGCCCTGACGGCCTTACAGAAAGTAACTATAGCCAGCTTGAAATGTCAGCCAATCGTTATTTTGAATGGCTCAATGGCAAACAACAAAAAGCGGTTCGGTATCAGGGTGAAAAAGCGCTACCGACTAAAAGTATTAGCCTACCGGATTGGCTACTGCCTGAGTTGTCGCCGCACCAATTAACCAGAGCGTTAACCGAACTGGAGCACTATGAAAATAAATTACTTCAGGAATTGGCACAGCATTACCAGTATAATTTGCTTACCCGTAATTGTGTGACCGAATTGTTTAGGATCCTTGATCAGGCTTTGTTATCACCAAACAAAGAGGACAACGATCCAACGAAACAAGACGAATTTTTAATAAAAGAATCTAAGCAACGCTTGGGTGGCACTATTTCAGCTGCTTATAATTTTATTCCTTTTGTGTCGTTTCATTCGGTACAAGAAAATTATAAGGTAATCTCTAATACGGTATTAAGTGCCTACCGTGGTCAAAAATTAGATAAACTTTACACCAAAAATAACGGGTTGATGGTTGCCCTGCGTGAATCGAATATTTTTAGCAGCACCGTGTATAGTTATAATCCAGACGATGCTTTTTTTGTTTTTTTCACCGATGACAGTTTGGCATTAAGACCCGTTTTTGGCTTGTTTAATACTGCCGCCGGCATTGGCCAAAGTTTATTCGGCTTTTTAAGCTGGCCATTTGATTCAGGGAAAAATCTTAAAGCAGGCACAACGGGAATTTTAATGAGCCTGCCTGAGTTGTTGTTTTTTAATATGCGTAAAGGCAGTTACAAGTATTTGTCTTACAATCAATTTGTGAAAGATGAAAAATCGGGATATTGATTTTATGACCTAAAAATACAGGATTATAAAATCCAAAAGACTCTCTCTACGAAGATACGAAGGACTCGAAGGTTCATTTCTTCGAGGTGAATAAATTACAATTCAATTCTTTTTTACTGACATTGAGCGGGTCGACTTCCTTTAAATTACGAGAAAAAAGCAAACTTTGCTGCTAAAATCGCCGATAAAAAATAAACAAATTTTTAAACGAAAAACATCATGATTTTAAAATCCGCTAATTTCGGCAATAATGCAGGTAAAATAC
>CAIMDR010000506.1 GCA_903839795.1 uncultured Methylococcaceae bacterium
AGTCGAAGCGGACAACTCGCTTCGACTCCGCTCAGCGAACGGTCTCTTTTTCTGAACTAAGGGTTAGCGTGTATAAATTATGGAACACGAATTTTCATTTTCTTTAGGCCCCGTAGTCATTGGTACATCACTGATTACCACATGGGGGATTATGTTGGTGATTACTGCGATAGCCTGGTTTTCAACCCGGCATCTAAAAATGTTGCCTGATTCGCTGCAAACCACGGTTGAAGGTATTGTCGATACTATCGACGAGGCCATCAGTGCGGTCGCGCCGGATCACGGGCGGCAAATTATGCCTTTTATCGCCTCACTTTGGCTGTTTCTAATTATTGCCAATCTGGTGGGTTTAATACCGGGCCTGGATTCTCCAACCCGTGATCTTTCGGTAACCTCCGCACTGGCTGTTTTAGTATTTTTTTCGGTACACTGGTTTGGCATAAAAACACTGGGATTGAAAAGTTATCTGCATCATTACCTGACCCCCAGTCCGATTTTACTGCCTTTTCATATCATCAGTGAATTTACCCGCACCTTGGCGCTGGCGGTTCGGTTATTTGGCAATATGATGAGTTTGGAAATGGCGGCCATGCTGATTTTACTGGTAGCCGGGTTTCTCGCTCCCATCCCTATTTTGATGTTACATATTATTGAAGCGCTGGTGCAGGCCTATATCTTTGGTATGCTGGCTCTGATTTATCTGGCTGGCGCGATGCAATCCCAACAACTTAATTCACAGGAGTAGTTTATGACTGACATAGCCTTGATCGTCCTTGGCTCCAGCGTCGCCGCCATTATCGGTATCGCTTTGGGGGTCATGTTGCCCGCGCTTGCCATGGGCAATGCCATCAGCAGTGCGCTTGACGCGTTGTCGCGGCAACCGGAATCCGAACGCTCAATCATGCGCACCTTGTTCATCGGCCTGGCCATGATCGAATCACTGGCGATTTATTGCCTGGTTATTATCTTGATTGTCTTGTTCAGAAATCCATTGCTTGAATATATTATTAAGTAAAAGATAAAGACTTCACCACGAAGACACGAAGAGCACGAAGAAAGACAAAGAAAGACAAAGAAAGACGTTTTAAGATGATTTTATGTTTTTGCTTTTCTTCGTGCTCTTCGTGGTGAATAATTGAATAAAATAAAAACTACCCTAGAGGACGTAAAGATGCAATTTGATGATTTATCGAGGAAAGTCATTGGTTGTGCGATTGAAGTCCATAAAACATTGGGAGCCGGATTGCTGGAGTCAACTTACGAAAAGTGTTTGGCTTATGAGCTTGGTTTAGCTGGACTTTTTTATACAGCACAAGAATTATTACCGGTTAACTATAAAGGCGTTGTGCTGGATTGTGGATATAGACTGGATCTTGTCGTAGAAAATAAGCTGATTGTTGAATTAAAAAGCGTCGAGAAATTACAAAAAATTCATGAAGCACAAATACTCACTTATATGAAATTGACTGGATTAAGCACAGGATTACTGATTAATTTTAATGAGATCGTTTTGAAAAACGGTATTAAACGTTTTGTACTCTAAAACCTAAAAGAATTCACCACGAAGACACGAAGGACACGAAGAAAGACAAAGAAAGATCTTTTAAGATGATTTCATGTTTTTGCTTTTCTTCGTGCTCTTCGTGTCTTCGTGGTGAAAGTTTTTTTAAATGATTTCATATTTTTGCTTTTCTTCGTGTCTTCGTAGTGAAAGTTTTTTAAAATGATTTCATGTTTTTGCTCTTCTTCGTGCTCTTCGTGTCTTCGTGGTGAAAAGTTTTTTAAGATGATTTTATGTATTTTCCTTTCTTCGTTGTGAAAATTTTTTTATTCAATACTTAAAGCCTATGGAATTCAATCTATCTACTTTTATCCTGGAAATTATCAACTTTCTGATTTTGATCTGGATTTTGCAGCGTCTTTTTTACCAGCCGTTGCTGGCAGTGATTGCCAAACGCAAGCAGTTTATTGATCAATCACTTGCCGATGCAAAAGCGATACAACAACAGGCAGAAGAGCAGCGTAGCCTTTATGAAAATCGTCAAAAGTTGTGGGAGCAAGAAAAACAAGCCGCTCTTACCGCACTGCATCAGCAAATCGAAGGTGAAAGAAGACTGCAAATGGACAGGTTGAATAGCGATCTTGAGCTGGAACGGAAAAAAATAAAGGTGACACTCCAGCGCCAGCAAAGGGAGCTTCAATTACAAGCCGAAAAGCAGGCGTTACAAAATGGTGCCCGCTTTGCCGGATTGCTACTAAAACAGTCGGCCAGTCCTGAGCTGGAGGCGCGACTTTTTGAGATGTTGTTGGACAATCTTAAAACGTTACCGGAAGCCTGTTCGCTGTGTCTGCAACTGTTGGGTGCCAAAAAATCGGTGCCGATCAAAATAACCAGTGCTTATCCCTTAACCGTTGAACAGCGGCTTCAACTGGAGCAGCAGTTGGGCGCATTAATTAACAGTCAAATCAATTTTCAATACCATCAGGATGCAGAGCTGATCGCAGGTCTGCGCATGGATATTGGGGCTTGGGTATTAAACGCCAACCTGCAACATGAGTTGATTGGTTTTGCCGAGATCGCTAATGACACTGAGTAGCCCCGAAGCCTTTGCCAGTTTGCTGGATAAACAAGCGGATTGGCTGGTTAATTATCAGCCA
>CAIMDR010000507.1 GCA_903839795.1 uncultured Methylococcaceae bacterium
AATCTTGATCATTTTTTAGTCAAATCGGCAATGATTGCGGTAAAAAATAGAAAAATGAAAAATTTATCATTCCCATCATATTGATTTTATTGTACATTCCATAATTATTATTGCCGGTATTTTAGAGATGATTGATAATCATAAGTCACCGCATATTCACGTTGAATACCAAGACTTTACTGCGGTATTAAAAATCCCGGACGGCGAGTTGCTGAGCGGGGATTTTCCTTCAAAGAAACTTATAATGGTGCAAGCATGGATTGCTATCCATGAAGATGAGTTGATGGCTGATTGGACATTAGCGGTTCGTGGCGAACCTGTCTTTAAAATTGATCCATTACGCTAAAAAGCAAGCCATGAATCTTCGTGTCATTGCAGTTGAAGCGCTTAATAATCATCAATTAATCGTTACTTTTGATAATCAGGAGAAGCGTATTTTTGATGTTTTGGACTATTTAGATTTTCCTGTGTTTCAAGTATTAAGGAATCCTGGTTATTTTAAATCTGTCCGAGTCGATCATGGTACGCTGGTTTGGTCGAATGAGGTGGATTTTTGTCCAGATACCGTTTACTTAAAATCTATAAAAATGGAATAACAATAACTGGGGGGAGAACTCGTAAGATGGGTAGGCCGAAAGCCAGCAAGCCCATTAGCCCCGTGGGGCACATGCTTTTTGTACCCGACATTTCCATGTTGGAATGGAATATATTGGGCATTGAGCCATGTATCGATATTATACTTTTGTCTGTTGAAAATGTTGGGCAACGATAAAGCTGTTGCCCAACCTACATGACTAATACCTTGTTGCCCAGCATCAGTGCCGAGTTTTTGAATCGGATGATGGCGGGGATTGCTATTGAGAGAGTGCATGTCAGCGTGGCTGACGGGGAGTTTTGTTATGAGTTTGAATAGCGTTGTCGTCAATGAAAATTCATCTATGGCAGCGATGGTGCTTCATTGGCCACCATCATTACAAATCGTTAATGAACAGTTTTTTGACTTTTGTCAGGCAAATAAAGAATTACGGATTGAGCGTACAGCGTTGGGAGACTGTGAAATTATGGCACCTACGGAAGGAGAAACAGGTTGGAGAAACTCAGGGTTGATTGCTCAGTTACATAATTGGGCAGAGCGGGACGGTAGCGGTGTAGTGTTTGATTCATCAACGGGATATACGCTACCCAACGGGGCGATACGTTCGCCTGATGTGTCTTGGGTTAAAAGAACACGGTTGGCCGTATTAACACACGAACAGAAACAGCGGTTTTTGCCGTTGTGTCCAGACTTTGTCATTGAGCTTCGTTCACCCAGTGACAGTTTAAAAGCCCTGCAGGATAAAATGCAGGAATATCTTTTGAATGGCGCAAGTTTGGGCTGGTTGATCGATCCTGAAAGTCAACGGGTTTTTATTTTTCAGCCTCAAGTGCCAATGGTTATTTTGAGTAAGCCCGAGTTTTTGCAAGCAGATGATTTGTTGGCAGGATTTAGTCTGGAGTTGCAAAAAATATGGGTGGTTGGGTTTTAGTCGGTCGGGCATAGGCTTTTCGTGCTCGATATTTCCACGATGGAATGGAATATATTGGGTATTGGGCCATGTATTGATATTATACTTTTGACCGTTGCATGTTAGGCAACGAAAAGAGTTTGCACAACAGACTTCCCTATGGAAGATGAAGTAATATTTTTGATTTATACCATTAGCTCATACATTTTTTTGTAACAGGAAATCAATTAATCATGGCTCAACAAGATAATCGCTTTGCGTCGGTAACTACCCCTTTGGGCACAGATATTTTGCTGTTTAGTCGGATGACTGGCACTGAAGAAATGAGTCGGCTTTTTGAGTATGAAGTGGACTTGCTGGTAGAAAACAAGAATGTAGGGTCAATTGTAACCGCCGGATTTCCTACGGATAAAGTGCTTGGGCAGGCGATGACGGTTGCTTTATCGTTGCCTTCAGGTGGTTCACGTTATTATCATGGAATTGTGACGCAATTTAGACAGCAGGGGGCTTTGGATGATTGTTTTTTGTATCGTGCCGTGTTGCGTCCCTGGTTATGGTTTTTAACACGCACCAGTAATTGTCGGATTTATCAAGCGTTATCAGTCCCCGACATTATAAAAAAAGTATTTGCAGCGAATGGCTTTAGTGATTTTAAAATGGACTTGACCACTACCTACAAGCCCAGAGATTATTGTGTTCAATACCGCGAGAGTGATTTTAATTTTGTCAGCCGTTTAATGGAACATGAAGGTATTTTTTACTTTTTTGAGCATGTCAAAGCCAAGCATACCTTGATTATTGCTGATTCCATAAACGCTTATCAAGTCATTGATGGCTACAGTTCCATTCCTTATTTTCCGCCTGAAAATTCAGGACAAAGAAAACAAGATCATATTTTTGAGTGGCATACCTCACATAAAGTCCAATCGGGAACTTATGTATTAAATGATTATGATTTTGAAACCCCTAAAAGTAATTTGATCAGCACCTTCACGGCTAAAAATCAGCACAGCAATGCTGAAGGTGAACATTATGATTATCCCGGTAATTACTTTGAGTCTTCGGATGGCGATAGTTATGCCAATATCCGCTTGGATGAATTACAAACCGATTATGAGGTTATTCAAGGGACAGGCAATGCGCTGGGTATGGTTACCGGGATGCTGTTTACCCTGAAAGATCATTATATTGCGACTGAAAATATCAAACATATTGTTACTTTATCGAGTTTCGTTATTGTATCAAATCAATACCGTGCGGGTTCATCAGAAGAATCACATTATGAATGTCATTTCAAGGCCATTCGTGCATCCCGGCAATTTCGTCCACAACGTTTAACGCCGGTGTCTTTTGTTCAAGGTCCACAAACTGCGACTGTCGTGGGTAAAAGCGGTGAAGAGATTTGGACTGATAAATACGGGCGTATTAAGGTGCAATTTCACTGGGAAAGAGAAGGTAAAAAGAATGAAACCAGCTCATGTTGGGTACGCGTTGCCCATCCTGTTGCCGGTAAAAACTGGGGTTGGGTGTCTTTACCTCGTATTGGTCAAGAAGTGGTCGTTAGCTTTTTGGAGGGCAATCCCGATAGACCATTAATTACCGGTAGTGTTTATAATGGCGACAATTTACCGCCTTATGCGTTACCTGCCAATCAAACCCAAAGTGGCATGAAAAGTCGTAGTTCTAAAACCGGTGTTGCGGAAAATTTTAATGAATTACGCTTTGAAGATAAAAAAGACTCAGAAGAAGTTTATGTTCATGCCGAGAAAGATTTTAATTGTGTCATTGAAAATAATGAAACGCGAAAAATCGGGCTGAGTAAAAAAGATAAAGGTGATCAGACCTTGGAAATTCAGAATAACCGGACAGTTTCTTTACATGAGGGCAATGACACGCTAACGGTTAAAATGGGTAATCGGGAGTCGAATGTTGATCAGGGCAATAACACCTTAAATGTTAAGCAAGGCAATGATACGACCAATGTTAAGTTAGGTAATTATGTGCTTAGTGTTGATGCGGGTAAGGCCACTATTACTGCCATGACGTCTATTGAGCTTAAAGTGGGCGGCAACAGCATCAAAATTGAGCAATCGGGTATCACCATTAAAGGCGTGATGGTAAATGTACAAGCCGATGCTAAATTGGATGCCAAAAGTCCAATGACGACGATAAATGGCGATGGTATGTTGACGCTTAAAGGCGGCCTTACCATGATTAACTAAGGTTTGTATGATGAATTAGATGAAATTAACTAAAATTAAACAAGCCAACGCGCTGGCTATTTGCCAAGGCTTGGAGTTTGAAGAGCAAGCTACCGCGTTACTTGAAGATAATCCGACCACTGCTGATTATCTTCAGCAATTGCTTGAGCAAAAACTCTATCCCGATGCGGTACGTTTTTTAGCGCATGCTCTGCCTAAACGAGAAGCGACGTGGTGGGCGTGTTTATGTGCACGCAACGGCTTAAATGATAAAACGCCCGCTATCGAAGTTAAAGCTATCGAACTTGCCGAAGCTTGGGTTTATAAACCTATAGAAGATAATAGACGATTAACCCTGCCAGCTGCCGAAGCGACAGCTTATAAAACTGCGGCCAGTTGGGCAGCGATGGCTGCATTTTGGAGTGGTGATGATATTTCTCCGGTACCTCAAGCCGTTATTCCACCGGAGGAAAAATTATATGCTAAAGCAGTCATCGGTGCGGTCATGTTGGCGGCAACCCAAGGCGATGCGAGTAAAGTCAATGAAAATTATCAGCTTTTTTTGCAACAAGGTATTAATATCGCCAGTGGTGGTGATGGTCGAGCTGTTCAATAAACTGCATTTTTTATCACACTATAAACAGGAAATATCATGGGACAGCCCGCAGCAAGAATAACCGATATGCACGTCTGCCCAATGATGACAGGCCCTGTACCGCATGTTGGTGGGCCGATATTGCCTCCTGGTGCTGTTACCGTATTGATTGGCTGCTTACCTGCTGCCAGAGTGGGCGATATGGCAGTTTGCGTGGGGCCGCCTGATTCTATCGTCAAAGGTTCAGCAACCGTCTTAATTGGCGGTATGCCTGCCGCCAGAATGGGTGATTCAACAGCGCATGGGGGAACTATTATTTTAGGCTGTCCAACGGTTTTGATTGGCGGTTAAAATTAATCAAATTATGGCATTATATTGTTCTAAAAGAACTGGGGGGATGGGCTGATTTGAATATGGTCTTGCGCTACGCTCATTTAAGCAGTCAGGTCGGGCACATGCTTTTCGTGCCCGACATTTCCACAACGGAATATGTTAATGGTGCTGGGCAATGTATCGATATTATCTGTTGAAAATGTTGGGCAACGATAAAGCTGTTGCCCAACCTACATGACTCTATAACAAGGAATTGGAGAAAATAATTCTTGATTTGACCGAGCGAGCCGCAGCTTACCACTTAATTTTGGAAACCCATGTCGCCCCGTTTATCGTTGCAGCTTGGATTATGGGACGTAACTTTGACCAGAATTTTATCGCTACCAAAGAGATACTTGAGAGTACTGTAGGTTGGACACATCTTTTCGGGAATCAAGGATGTTTTAGTCTATTCGCTTACAATACCGTCAAATGTTCGCCGCTTTCGGTATGAACCAAATCACCGCTACGTTGCAAAACAAAATAGCCACGTCTTAAGGCTTCTTCTTTGGCATCATCATTAATATGAAAAGCGGCTATAGCACCATATTGTTTAAATGCCTGATAGATGGGAAACAGTTTTTTAAAATTTTTCATTTTACGATCCAGCTTATCCAGATCATTTTTATGGGCTTTGTATTTTACTTCAACAACGGCAATGGCATCGCCATTAGTCATCACTAAATCATATTCTTCCTGCATTTGACCTCGATGTTTTTCCATGTTTCTCGCTACATCGTCAAAGTGAATACTGCCTAAATGATTATCTTTTAGTAAGCTGTTTAAAAAAAACTCTTCGGCCACATCACCTTGATTATTAGTGACATTGCCTAACGTAATTCCCATGCGCTCCAATTTTTCGTCGGTGCGCTTCATTTGCTCATCGGTACGCTTCATTTGCTCATCTGTCGCCTTTGGGCAATAGCATTGAGCTTGATTTGCTCATGAGTA